>JBBQLF010000051.1:0-13426 GCA_038327695.1 Bryobacterales bacterium | reverse complement strand
GCCCTGCTGAAACGCACATACGGCGACAAGCTCTGTTTCTGGGGCACTATCGACGAGCAGGCCACACTCCCGTTCGGCACGCCTCAGGACGTTCGCGCCGAAGTGCTTTCGCGCATCGAGACGGCCGGCGGCGACGGCGGTCTGATTCTCGGCCCAACGCATCACGTGCAGCTCGACACGCCGCTGGAGAACTTCTGGGCCATGGTCCATACAATCACTGGAGAGGCGACACCCCAGTGAAACCTTTCGCACCACTGTCGGCGGAGGAGAGGGACGATTTCCGCCGCCTCTTCCACCGCCGGATCGGCAAGGTCAAGCCGAAGACGGCCGACGTATTCGCCTTCCGCCAGGTGGAGCAGCCCCCGTTTCTTGTCAACAGCGCGTTCTACTGGGTCTCCGGCCTCGACACCACCAGCTTCCCAGACGCCTACTTCGATGATCCGGCCGTGATGACCGACTATCAGGAGCGCCTCTACTACAATCAGGTTCGCGAGATCGACGATGATTTCGTGCCGTATCTGATGCCTTGGTTTGGGACCGTTGTGGCCGCGTCCGCGTTCGGTTGCCGCATCGAATACCCCCCTCGCCAGGATCCCGCCGCCGATCCCCGTCACTTCCCCGTCCAGACGCCGGAAGACATCCGCCGCTTGGAGCTGCCGGACCCGGACAAAGACGGCTTGATGCCAAAAGTGCTCGACTTCATCCGCCACATGAAACAGCACAGCTTTCTGCCGGTTGGTATCACGGACTTCCAGGGCCCGCTGACGACGGCGAACCTGCTGATGGGTTACGACAAGCTGATCTACCTCATGCACGACGCCCCCACGGCCATGCACGAGTTGATGGACAAGCTGACCGAGGCGCTCATCCAGTGGGTGAAACGGCAGAAGGCCCTCATCGGCGAACCCGTCAACGAGTGTATCGGCGATCAGCAGGTGTACCTCGGCAAAAACGCCGGCATCTGGTTCTCCGATGACGACGCCGTGCTCATGTCGCCGAAGTCTTACAAGGAGTTCGTGGTCCCCTACAACTCACGCATCTTGAAGGCGTTTGGCGGAGGATGCCTGCACTACTGCGGCAACGCCACCCACCAGATCGAGAACTTCCTGAACATCGAAGGTCTGCTGGCAATCAACAACTACAATCTGTACAACGTCAAAGCAGTCCACGCGCTCAAGGCGAAGATTGAAGACCGGATCGTGCTGTTCCTGTGCGATTTCAGCCCTGTGGACTACGAACAGTACTTCCGCGAAATGTTGGACGGGCTCTCGCTCAAAGGAATGGTCATAGACTCCCAATACTCGCCCGTCATGGGGCTTCTGAAAGGCGGCAGGTACAACGCCATCCAGTGCGACTTGAGCCAGTCCCGGCGCGCGGTGTTCGACTGCCTGAGCGGCCAGTTGCGCCGTCTGAGTCAATCTCACGCCGCCGGGACGAGGAGCCGCAGAAGCTCTTCCGCCAGCTTCGAGATCAGTAGCAGCCCCGGATTGTCAGGGGAGTAGTCCGTGGGCGTGAGGCCGTCCACCGTGATGGCCACCGCCATGGCGCCCTGGGGCGTGGTGACGATGCCCACGTCCGAACGGAGAGCGTCCAGCGAGCCGGACTTGCTGGCGACCGTAAACTGGCCGAGGCGGCGGCCGATACCGTCTTTAAACTGCTGCCGCTGGAGGATGGCGAGCATCTCCTGCGACGCCTGCCGCGAGACCACTTCACCTCGATGAAGCTTCTCGAGCAGCAGCACCATTTCCCGCGCCGTGGAGACACCCAGGCCGAACTTCCGGGTCTCCTCCTGCATACCGGCCCGGCTCCAGCCGCTGGGCGCCTGCAACTGGGCTCCGTCGCCACGTACCTTGCGGAGCGAGCGGGTGCGCGGCAGGGCGAGCCGGTCCATGAGATCGTTGACCGAATCGGCCGTGATGCGATCCAGGATCAGATTGGTGGCCGTGTTGTCGCTCACGACGATCATCAGGTGGGCCAGATCGCGGAACGGCAACCGCAAACCGGCTGACAGTTCGTGAAGGACGCCGGAGCCAGAGACCTTGTCCTGCTCCCGCAGGAGGAGCAGTTCGCCGGGTTCGGCCTCACCTCTGCGGTATTTTTCATAGACTGCGGCCATGATGGGTAGCTTGATGGTGCTGGCCGTGCGGACAGGCTCGTCTGGACGCACTCCAATCGCGCGGCCGGTAGCGAGGTTGCGGGCGTAGAGGCTGACCGTGGCTGGGAAGTCCTGGATTATCTTGCGAATGGAGAGATCCACAGGGGGCGTGGGGGGCGGCTCGAACGGCCCGGCGGCGGCGGCGGGGAGCGTGACGAATGTACGTCTGCGCATGAAACTTCCTCCGTTGGGACAGCCAAATCGAGCTGGCTGTGCCTGTACCAGTACCATTCTTGCCCGAAGCACCCCCTCAAACGGGTTGACCAGGCCGCAAAAAACGTCTTAGATAAATATACAGTGGCAGAGCAAAGAAAATCACAACGCTTCGAACTCAAGTTACCCGTTGAGTTGGTGCGATACGGGGCGCGGCACGTGTCCCATGTTGGCGAGACTCGCAATATGAGCTCGGGCGGAGTGCTGCTCAACGACCCGGTGGAGCCAATGGAGATTGGTCAACCCATCGAGTACATGATTACCCTGCCGACCGGTAAGGCCCACGTTGAGTTGCGATTGCGTTGCATGGGGAAAGTGGTTCGGGTGGACGACGATTCCGACTCCGTGGCAGTGACGCTGGAACGATATGAGTTCGTGCGGGCTCAGTCAGCCCGCTAGCGGCACTCTTCTTCGTTGGTATCAGGCGCCGGCGGGGGCGCGGCGGAGACCGGTGGAGCGGAGGCGCCGCCAGGCCAGTTCCAGCAGATTCAGGATCAGCGCGGCGGCCAGTAGTCCCGGCCAGAGTCGCATGGTAGCCGGTATGGAGCGGCCGGCGGGGTCGAAAACCTGTTTGGGTGTGGGGTTGAAGCGGCCCCCGGTATAGGCGGAGAGTTGCTGCAGCAGCAGGGGGTTACTGCCGTAGGTGGTAATTTCCGGTTCTGGCAGGTAGAGGCCAACCTCTGGGAACGCCCGTGATTCGGCCAGGGGACGGACTCGGAACAGGCCTCTCCGGTTGGCGATGGCGACCGTGGCTCGGAAGTGATCGGCCGACAGGCGTTCCAGCCGCAGCGGAGCCTGGAAATGATCGGGGCCGATGGCGAAGATGGCGGGCGGAACTGCGGGCACTGGCAGGCCGGCGGAGAAACGGTAGTCTGCCAGCAGGACCCCGTTGGCCGGATCGTGCGTGAGCGTGGTCTGGCCGGGTTGGGCATGGGGCAGAAGATCGCGCACGACATTGGCCCAGAACTTGTCATAGCCGGGCCAGGTGACCCAGGCCGCGGCCCAACGGGTCTTGGCGTCGGACGTGAATACGGTGGCGCGGCCCAGGCCGTATTGCCAGCGGCTCAGCAGGGGATCATCCTTCTCCCCGGGGGCGGAGGACGTAATGCTCAGGAGCGTCTCGGCGGTGGGCTTGGCCTGAAAGCGGACGTAGCCTTTCAGCGCTGGAGCGGATTCCATGGTCACCCCTTCCAGGATCTCGGCTGGCCGGGCAACCTTGGGCTGGATATTCTTCTCCACCGTGGTGGAGCCGGTGTGTTCCATCACGTCCTTGAGCAGAATCTGCTCCAGCCCGGAGGGATCGGTCAGAAAATAGGCCCGGCCCTTGGCGTTGAGCGCCACCTTCTCCAGATAGGCGCGATTGACGTCCTGGCCGAGGCCGACGGTGGAGATGGTGATGCGGTTGGCGGCCGCTTCCTTGGCGACAGCCATGGAATCGCCTTCCTCCGAAATGCCGTCGGTGAGGAGCACGACATGTTTGTAGGCGCCGACGGCGGGCAGGATCCGTTTGACGCCTTCGGTCAGGGCCGGCGCGATCTGCGTGCCCCCGTCGGGGGTAATCCCGGAGATGAGGCGTTTCATCGTGGTCTTATCCTCGGCGCGGCGCAGAGGGATAGCCCACTGATGGGAGTTATCGAAAATCAGCACGCCAACGTGGTCGATGGGCCGGAGGTTCTGTACGACCCCGATGGCCGCCAGCCGCGCCAGTTCCATCTTGCGGCCCTCCATGGAGGAGGACTTGTCGATGATCAGAACCAGTGCGGCACCCTCCGGGCTGCGCGGCGGGGCAATGGTCGCAGGCAGAATCCGGTCCAGGGCGTCGAGCTGGGGCTGCTTCTTCTCGACGTAGACGTTGTGTTCGCCACCGATCACCATCAACCCTCCACCCTGCTGGACGAAGCGTTCCAGCTCCGCCTTGCGGGAGGGGGCGATGGCCTCCAGGTCCCAGTTGTTGAACAGGACGATCTGGTAGTCTTCAAAACGCGCCTGGGCCAGGGAGACGTTGGAGATCACCTCGAACTGGGCGGCGGCGAGCGTGCCAAACAGATGGGACTCCATACCCGGCGGATCCTGCGAAAGGTAGAGCAGGCGCGGGCGGCGGAGATTGACGGCCTGTTGGAACCGGAGATCGCCAAGGCTTTGCGTCCGGAGCTGGAGCACCACATCGATGGCGCCCGGCGTGGCCAGCGAGGCTGTCACGCGAAGATTATTCAGACCGGAATCGAGGGCGATCGGGCTGGCACCGAGGGACTTGCCCTCGCCGGTCAACTCCAGCGTGCCTGTGGCCTTTTCCGGCGCCCGAACGGTGATCTCGATAGGAAACCTCTCTCCCGTGAAGGCGACGCTGGGCAGGCGAACCGACTCAAGTTGGAGGCGCGGTATCGGGCGGCCAGCCAGGGCGTAGGTATCGATCGGAATACCAAGTTGGCGGGCCTGCCAGGCGGCCCGCGCCACCGAGCCCGAGTTCTCCTTGCCATCGGAGATCAGCACCAGCCGGGGCACCATGCCGGAGGGCATCGCCGCCGACGCCTCCCGGATCGCCGATTCCAGGCTCGTCGCGCGGCCAGACTCGCCGCCCGTGCCGCGAAGCTTCCATCCGGAGGCGAACTCCTGCGGCGTGGCGGTGCGGATGGAGCGCGCGAAGGGCAGCACGCGGACAATGTTGCGGCCGCGTGCACCCTCGATGGCGGAGGTGAGGCGGGAGGCCGTCTCCAGGTCCGCTTCGGAGATGCTGGCTGAAGTGTCCGGCAGCACCGCCACGGCCATCTTGGTTTCGTGGACGGAGAGATCGGGTTGGAAGACGCTGATGACGGCGGCGGCGATGGTGGCTACCTTGAGCGCCAGCGAAAGACGCGAGGCGGGCTGGTTCCGGTAGAGCCACCACTCCAGAGCGAGAATCAGGGCAGCCAGGAGGGCCAGATACTGCCAGAGCTCCTTGGGCAGCGCCGTAGCGTCCACCGGCGCGGCGAGGCCGCGCGCGGCGGCGGCAGGCACCTGCCAGACGCTGGAGCCGAGACCGGGCAGCGTCAGAGCGAATACGGCCTCGGCATTGGGCGAGAGGACGCGGACAATGGAGGGCGAGGCGGCGAAAAACCGGAGGCTGCGGCCTTCGACCGTGAAGGGCAACCCGGTGCCCGCCGCGTCGAGAACTCGGAGCTTCTCCGGGGCATAGGCTTCCGCCATTTCCACCGAGACGGCCCCTGGCGTGGCGGCAAGCACCTCCTGGCGCAGAAAGGTCTCCGGGGCGATCCAATTAAAAATGTTGGCAAACAGCAGCGGCGTGGCGAGCGAGTAGCGGAGGTTGGAACGGAGCGGGTGGAAGCCGAGAGTGACGATCTTCGCTCCGGCGACAATGAGCGCGCCCTCCTTGGCCGAAGCGATCACCGTTTCGCCGCTGCCGGGCGTGAGGATCCGCGCGTTGGCGATCTTCATGTCCCGTGAGCGGATGCCCGCGGCGATGGGATGAGCGGAGTTCCAGGAGGAGATAGTGGCTTCCCTGCCGCCGGGATTCAGAACCACCGCCGGACGCAGCGGCGCCTGGAGGGGCTGGAAGGAGTCGATCAGCATCAAGTCGGTGTCGGCGTTGGGTTGATACTGGGCTGGAGTCAGGAATGTTGCCTGTATGCGGGCGTCGGAAGAGAGGATCGGGCGCAGCAGGTCCGCCTCCGCCGTATAGACATTGACACGCAGGCGCCGCGGTTCCGGGATTTCGAGCGTGACCCGGTTGTCCGACGCCAGGGCATCGCGTGTGGACAGGCGGGCTTCAACCCAACCGGCGGCGGTGGCGCGGACTGGAAAAGTGGCCGTAGTTTCCGCCGCGGGCGGCAGAGTGAGGAGCTGGTTGGAAATTAGAGCGCCGCCCAGGCCCGCGATGAGCGGGACGTTGCGGGTGGTGTCGCTGTAGTTGCGGGCCGTCACGGAAGCCAGGAAAAGCGTGGCGTCCTCGGTGGATCGGCGTAGCTCCACGCGGGTCAGGCCGACATTGGCGGCGGGCTCCTTGGTCAGCAATACCCGGAGATTGGCCGGGGCATTGATGGTAGCGTTGGGCTCCACGCGGCCCGGGCCGGCATAGAGGATCTCGCCCGGGCGGCGGGCTTCCAGCCGCAGCGCCTGCAGTGCCAGATCGAAGGCCGGCTGCAGATCGAGGGCGGCAGAGGAGGGCTGTGTGGCTTCGATGGCGGCGCGGACTGCGGCGGGGTCAGCTTCAAAATGCGTTGCCGGCGTGGCCAGCGAGTCGGCACGGACCAGCATCACGCGATCCTGCGGCGGGACGCGGCGGAGCCATTCCAGGGCGAGTTTGCGGCTCTCGGCGAACAAAGCCGCGTTCTGCTGCCAGGCAGAGGTGTCCAGGATCAGGACATGATCCCGCCCGCTGGTGTCGGGGCTGCCCAGCCGTGGTTGGGCGATGGCTAGCAGGAGCAGGGCGATGGCCAGCAGTTGGAGCAGCAGGGACCAAGGCTGATCGATGCGCCGCCTCCGCGTCTGTTGCACCTTCTGCTGCGCGTTCTCCCAGAAGCGCAGCGTGGCGACGGCGAATCGTTTGCGGGCGCGGATCAGCAGGTAGAGCGCGACGGTCACGGCCGAAGCGGCGGAGAAGAGGGCTAGGAATTCGAGCGCACTGAGATTGGCGAAAAACAAGCTGCTGGGCCTTTATGTATGCTGGAGAGCCGTCAGAATGGCCTCTTGTAGTGGGACGGAGGTGGAGAAGCTGGCGTAACGGCCACCGGCGCGGAGCGCAAGATTTTCCAGCGCACCCGCGTAGCGGTCAAAGGCTTCAGTGTAGGCGGCGCGGGCTGGCCCGTCGAGGGAAAGCTCCAAGGCGGCGCCAGTCTCGGAATCGGTCAACAGAACGTCGCCGTCCAGGCCCGGAGCGCGGTCGGAGTCGCACCAGATCTGTAAAATGAGCACCTCGTGGCCGAAGTCCGTGAGGTACTGGAGAGGCTTGAGGATGTCGCCGTCGTCCAGGAAATCGGACAGGATGACCAGCAGGCCTGGCTTGGGATAGGCGGAAATGAACTGCCGGGCGATTTCAAAAAACGAGGTGCGGCCGGCGGGCTGGATGCCGGAGAGGAAGTCGTTCACCGGGCCGTAACGGTGCCGGCCCCCGGAGGCCAGATGGGCGTCGTCCAGGCGCTCGTGGAAGGGCTGCAGAAGGATGGAGTCGTGCCGCACCAAGCCGACGTAGGTGAGGGCGGCGGCCAGGCGGCGGGCATAATCGAACTTGGACTCACCACCCCGCGGATCGGGCGTGGCCGTCATGGACAGCGACGAATCGAGCAACAGCCGGATGGGTGTTCGCGGCTCCACCTGAAACATCTTCAGGAAAAGCTTCTCCAGGCGCATGTAGGCGCGCCAGTTCACGGCGCGGAGGTCGTCGCCCTGATGAAAATTACGGTGATCCAGAAACTCCTGCCCTGGGCCCGCATAGCGCGAAGCATTGTGGCCGCCGACCAGGCCGCGGAACGACTTCTGCCAGCGAATGGTCAGGCGTTCGAGCCGTTCTAGCAGTTGCCGGTCCAGCAGCGGAGTAGCCATGGCTTATCGAGCAGCGACGGCAGCCTTGGTGGTGCTGGCGACGATCTCCTTCAGCAGCGTCTCCGGGGTCTGGTCGTCGGCGTGGGCGTCGAAGTTCAGAATGATGCGGTGGCGCAGGACGGCGTGGGCAATGGTGCGTATGTCGTCAATAGCGAGGTGGGCACGGCCGTTCATCAGGGCGTACACGCGGCCGCATTCCACCAGTGACTGGGCGCCGCGCGGCGACGCCCCGTAGCGGATGTACTTCGAAGCCAGAGGGTGTGCGCTGGGCGTGTTGGGCTGCGTGGCCATCACCAGCGAGACGGCGAAATCAAGGACGTGCGGGGCCACCAGCACCTCCCGGCACGCGCTGCGGATCGAAAGAATCGTGTCGCGGTCCAAAACCTGGCTGAGTTCGGGTTCCTCCCGCTGGATGGTGCGCTCGACAATGCGGTTGAGGTCGTCGCGGGTTGGGTACTGCACCAGGATCTTCATCAGGAAGCGGTCCAGCTGCGCCTCCGGCAACGGATAGGTGCCTTCCATCTCGATCGGGTTTTGCGTGGCCATGACCAGGAAGGGGCTATCGAGCTGGTGCGTGGTGGTCCCGGAGGTGACGGTGCGCTCCTGCATGGCTTCCAGCAGCGCGGACTGCGTCTTCGGTGTAGCGCGATTGATTTCGTCCGCCAGGACGAGGTTGGAAAAGATCGGTCCGGGCTGAAACTTGAGGATCTTGCCACCGCCTTCAGACGTCTCCATGATGACGGAGCCGACGATATCGGCAGGCATGAGGTCCGGGGTGAATTGGATCCTGGAATACTTCAGGTGCAGGACTCGAGCCAGCGTCCGCAGTAGGGTGGTCTTGCCCAATCCGGGGACGCCTTCCAACAGGACGTGGCCACTGGCCAGGAGGCAGATCACGACACCATCGACGACGTCCTGCTGTCCGACAATGACTTTGCCGATCTCGGCGCGAACCTGATCGAGGCGGGAGACGGCCTCCGGGAGCGGAATGGATTGAGCCACATGACCATTGTATGGCAAGCCAGCAGACCGGGCACGGCGAAACGGTTTTCCGGTACGGGCGGGTTCTTTCGTGGGAGGGGCCGGCGGGGGACAAAGAGGAAGGCGGGATTCCGGCCGTTCAACCGCTTCACGGGTTCGTTGTCTTTGGCCAGCATGCCGGCGGGGGACAAAGAGGAAGGCAGAATTCCGGCCCCGGAAACCCGAGGCCGGAAAGGGATGAGGCTGCCCGGCAGCTACGCGGGGAGGTTGAGCACGTCGCCAGGGTGGATGACGGACTTGTCGTCCTTCAGGCGCCCGGGGTTCGCGGCAATGATCTGCGGGTAGAGCGCGCCATTGCCGAGGTTATTAGCGGCGATTTTCCAGAGCGAGTCGCCTGCCACCACAGTGTACGTGCGAACCTCCGGTGCCATCACAAGGCTGGAATCGATGGACAACTCGCACAGAATGTCGCTGAGCGACCCATCCACGAGCTTAATCTGATTCCAGATTGCGTTCTTGTTCTCTTCGGTGGGCGCGGCGCCCTCGATAAACAGTTTGTTGTCCTTCAGATGAACATGGGCGAGCTGAACGCCCTGTTGCGGAATTAAGTTGAGCACCGATTGGTACTTGAGCTTGAGTTCGTCGAAACGGTCCATAACACCTCCACTAACTTATCGGAGTATACAACGGGTGGGGGATGGACCGCTCTCAGTCAGGAGTGACAGAATGGGGGCATGCAATTAGTTCCCACTGAAGATGAAGTCATCGCCCTGTTGCGACAGACTGGCGCCCTGCGTTCGGGCCATTTCCAGTATCCGAATGGCCTGCATTCGGATCGGTACCTGCAGGTGGCTATGGCCATGCGCCGGTACGAGACGGCGAAGGTCCTCAGCGTGGCGCTGAGCCGGAAGTTGCGGGCCCATCCGGAAATCCGTGCCATCATCCCCGAGTTGTCGGTGGTGGCGCCGGCGACGGGCGGCTTGCCTGTGGCCTATGGCGTCTGCGAAGCGCTCCGGGCCAAACAAGTCTACTGGGCGGAGCGGGCCGACGAAGGCGGGCCGCAGCGGTTCCGGCCCTACCTGGCGCCGGCCAAAGGCGAGAAGGTCCTGCTGGTGGACGACATTCTGCGTAGCGGCCGGAAGCTGACCGAATTGAAAGCGTTGATCGAGAGCTATGGCGCGCAGGTAGTTGGCTTGGCCGTCATGCTCTACCAGCCGAATCCGGAGACGCCCGATTTCGGCGACTTGCCCTTCTACTTCCTCGCTCAACTGGACGCGATGTACTACTGGGATTCGGCCGAGGCCGAGGAGAAGGTGAAGATCGCAGGACCGGTAGAGAAAGTCTGGATCTAACGGTTCGTTCCAGTTCATTACTGCATTTCTGACGACCCAGGCTCGTTCAGTGGCCAACCGGCTGGCCCGCTCGGGCTACTTCCTGAAGTACCAAAGCCAGAAGTACTGGTCGCCGGCCCCGTGGCGGTGGCGAGGCTCGAAACCGCATTCTTCGGCCATTTGCACCGCTTCGGCGTCCGAAAAAGGGACGCCCAGCCAAGTGTCGTCAGCTTCGGTCTGGAGCGTGGGGTCGCCCTGGACCTGAAACTTGAACAGGGCGCCGGGCCGAAGCAGGCGGTGCACCTCACGAACATAGTTGAAAATGACTTCGCGGCTTGGTATGTGCTGGAAGACGATGGTCGAAAAGGCGAAGTCGAATTCTTGAGCTGGCACAATGGAGAGGTCCATGCCGTTGTTCTGGTAGATGCGGGTATTGGGGCGGGAACGGAGCGCCTCAGTGGCTTGAGCCACCATCTCGCCGCTGACGTCAACGGCGTGGACCTCTCCAAAAAGCTTGGCCAGCGCGCGCGTGACCCGGCCCGCGCCGCAGCCGATTTCCAGCACGCGCATCTGTTTCGGGTCTTTGCCCTGACAGACATTGGTCATGTCCGTGAGGATCTCTTCGGCCACGGTACGCTCGCCGGAAGCGAAGAAATCGTCGTCAGTCCAGTCGGTGCGCTCGGTGTTGACGTAGAAGCGCGCGTTTTCGCGAGCGCGTTCGTCCCAGTCACGGCGCATTTTGTCCAGCGTGCGTTCGAGGTTGGAAGAGTCCATGGGCTAAATTCCATTGTACTCTGGAGGCTGGAACAGGCCGTGGCGTGCTATATTCGAATTGAACCTAGTGGGCGGCTAGCTCAGTTGGGAGAGCACCGCGTTCGCAACGCGGGGGTCGCGGGTTCAAGTCCCGCGCCGTCCACCAATCCAATCTCAAAACAAACTGAGTTGCCGCTTCGTGAAGAAGTGGCGCGCCGCCTCGGTTCCCTTGCTCGGCACGTGAAAGAGGATGGCCCCGTTCAGACGGTGCGCCATCTCGATAGCTACTTCCCGTTCCGGATCGAGGCTCCCTATTGCCGGCTTGCCGGTTTCCAGAATCCAGGCCTCCGTCAGTGAGTTGAGCCGGCGCTCCAGGGCGAGATCTGCGCAACGCCACAAGCCTTCTCGCAGCAAAGCCTTCTGTTTGTCGAATCGTACAACGATCCCCATGATGATGATCCGTTTCCAGAAGTACCACATTCCGCCGCGCAAGGTGAGAAAAAGCGCTGCGGACCGGACTACACATGAGGAGGGCTGCATTGCCGCAGATTGAGAGCCGCGAGTTTGGCCAGCTGACCTACGACGAAAACGACGTCTACTTGTTTCCGAGTGGCCTTCCTGGATTTGCCGGCAACAGGGAGTTTCTGCTCGTGGAGCGTGGGGGCCTCGCGCCATTCTGCTTTCTGCAGAGTGTGGCCGAAGGCGGGCTGCGCTTCATCTGCCTGCCCACCGGAATGGTGGACGGAGCATACCAGGCGGAGGTGGGAGCCGAATTCGCCGGCGAACTGGAGATTGAGCCCGGCTCTTACGGGCCCGCGTCGGAAGGCGTGCAAGTGCTGGCAATCCTGACGATTCCCGAGGCCGGCCCGGCAACGGCGAATCTACTGGCGCCGGTCGTCCTGGCGCCCGGAACCCGGCGGGGCTGCCAGTGCATTCAATTCGGAACGGGAGCGCCGGCCGCCTACGAGATCCCATGGATGGTGCGGCGTGCTCCGCAGGTGGTGGACTGATGCTGGTAATCCGGCGGCGAGCAGGCGAGGCGATCGTGTTGCCCGATGGCGTCGAGATTCACGTGCTGGAGATCGGTGGCAGCCGGGTGAAGTTAGGCGTGGTGGCGCCGGCGCATGTGCCCGTGTTGCGCAAGGAGGCCGTGGAGGCGGGCCTGCAGAATCTGGCGGCAGCGGCATCGCCGATCCCCGACCTGCTCACCGCCTGGGCGCGCACTTTCCGGGCTGAGACGGCCGGCGACCAGACGAGCCCCGCACCCCAATAGCGGCCTCAGCACGGGATCTTCCCGCCGCGTGGTTCCTACCCGCCGCGACGACGAAGTACCGGCTAACGCGCCCGGCGTTTGAAGTACAGCGCCTTCGGGTACCGCAGCCCGTCTCCTTCTCGGGGATGCGGCTGCATCACTGTTACCAGCTCCCACCGGTCCTTGCCGAGCTGGGCCAGGGCTTTGGCTACCGCGCGATCGGCAACCGCCACCGCATCCCAGTGGTTTACTGACGTTGCCGGTTCGGCTCTGAAACCGTGATTGTCTCCTCTTTGCAGCCCTGATCGGTGGCGTAGCAGATCTTGGCCTTGCCCACATAGGTCTCATTGTTGACGCCAAGGGTGCTGGGCTCCACGACACAGTACTCCCAACGTTCTTCGGCCGCCACAGGATTTGCCGTCTGCGCTGACAGGCAGGCAAAGGTGATGATGAATATGGTAATGAGTCTCGTCATTCACTTGGATCTTAGAACAACCGGATCCGAAACAACAGGCCCGGAGCGGCCCCGCCGGACCTTGACGCGCAACCGCATGGGCTGGAGTTCCGATCAGCTCAGCCCGCTCAGCGTGGCCTTCGTCGAGTTCAGCCGCGGCTGCCGCGCCCCCGTCCTCGACATCGGCGCGGGACTCGGTGCTGCGAGCCTGGCGGCGCTGGCGGCGGGCGCCACCGTCATCGCCAACGATCTGGAAGACGGCCCCCTGCAGCAGCTGTCGGAGCGCCTCCAGGTCCGAGCCGGCCGCTTCCCGCGAGAACTCCACTTTGAGCCTGAATCGCTGGCCGCCGTCCACGCCTCCAACGTCTTCCATTTCCTCACCGGCAATCAGCTCGAATCCGGTTTCCGCGCCATCGCCCGCTGGCTGCAACCTCGCGGCCAGTTGTTTGTCCAGGCGGCCACTCCCTATCAAGCCCCGTTCGCCGGATTCCTGCCGGAATACGCGCGCCGCCTGGCCAACGCCGAAAAATGGCCCGGCTGGATCCCCAAAATCAGCGCATACTCCAACCATCGCCAGCTCAGCCAGATGCCGCGCTCGCTCCACCTGCTGGACGACGCCATTCTCGCCCGCACCGCAGCGGCCGCCGGCCTCGAAATCGACCGCGCCTGGCTCTTCCGCCGGGCTGACCTGCCCGCCACGCTCCACCTGGACGGCCGCGAATCGGTGGCGTTGATCGCCCGCAAGCCCTCGC
>JBBQLF010000050.1:0-13429 GCA_038327695.1 Bryobacterales bacterium | reverse complement strand
GGCGAGCCCGAGGCCCTGCGCGCCTGGTTCTATCCGGGCAGGAACTGGGGCGAAGAGTTTGTTTACCCCAAGGCAAGAGCAATCGTGTTAGCGAAAGATTCCAATACGCCGGTCCTCTTCACGTCGGCGGAATTGCCGGTTGAGGTCGCCGAGCCCATCAAGTCGGCCGACGCGCCGGTGGTAGCGCAACTCAGGCGGGCGCCGATCATGGCCTACAAGCCCACCGGCGAAGAAGTGCAACTGGCAGAGGTGGTGACAGCGCCGCCCGCGGAGCCGTTAGTCGTCGCGATGGCGCAGACCGAAAAGACGCCTCCGGCCACAAGGGAGCTTCCGGCCACAAGGGAGCTTCCGGCCACGGCGAGCACACTGCCCCTCATCGGACTGCTCGGCCTGTTGTCCCTGGCCGGGGCGCTCGCCGCGCGTGCCCTTGCCTATCGCCTTCAGTAGCAGCAGGCATGTGATCTGACCCGCGGCGTGCCAAAGCCTGGCACGCCGCGCGAGGGGCCGGATCCATAGAGAGATAGACAGAAGGTGACAGAATGCGACCGAGAGTAATCCCTCTACTGGCGTCAGCGTTGAAGCCCCAGTCGAATGGGAATGGCCACTACGAGACCAAGGCTCGCAACTTGGCTGTTCTCAATTCACCTACGTTGAACAAGGGGACTGCCTTTACCAAGGAGGAGCGGGAGGCGCTGGGCTTGGCAGGTCTGCTCCCGCCCGATATCAGCACGCTCGCGACTCAAGTGGATCGCGCCTACATCCAATACTCCCGCCTGCCGGACGCGATCAGCAAGAACATCTATCTGACGACGCTGCACGACCGCAACGAGGTGCTGTTCTTCCGGTTGTTTTCCGAGCACCTTCGCGAGATGATCCCCATCGTCAACGACCTGACCGTCGGCATGGCGAGGCAGCAGTATCACCATGAGTGCCGGCGCCCGCGGGGCGTCTACCTCTCCATTAACCATGCGGGAGCCATGGAGGAGTCGTTTGCCAACCTGGGCGTTGGCGCCGCCGACATTGATCTGATCATCGCCACCGATGCCGAGCAAATCCTGGGGATCGGCGATTGGGGCGTAGGCGGCATTGAGGTCTCCATCGGCAAACTGGCGATCTATACGGCGGCCGGAGGCATAGACCCGGCGCGCGTGATCCCGGTGATGCTCGATGTCGGCACGAACCGTGAGAGTCTGCTCAACGATCCTGCCTATGTGGGAAGCCGGCACAAGCGGATTCGCGGGGATCGTTACGCCGCCTTCATTGACAACTACGTCAAAACCGTGACGACGCTGTTCCCCAATGCTCTGCTCCAGTTTGAGGACTTCGCACCTGGCAACGGAAGGCGCATCCTCCAAAAGTACAGGGGTGAGATCTGCACCTTCAATGATGATATGCAGGGTACCGGCGCCATCACGCTGGCGGCGGCGATCTCCGCCGTGCGCGCGTGTGGGACGCCACTCCGGAATCAGCGGGTGGTCGTTTTTGGATCCGGTACGGCCGGCATTGGAGTCGTGGACCAGATTCGTGACGCCAAGGTTCGTGAAGGGCTCACAGAAGATGATGCGACCAGCCGCAGCTGGTGCGTCGACCCGCATGGATTGCTCACCACGGGCTCAGCCGATCCACTCGAGGACTTTCAGTTACCCTATGCCCGGCCGGCCAGCGAGAGCAAAGCCTGGAAGCACGACACCGATGGCGACGGCGTCAGCCTGGCCGAGGTGGTTCGCCGCGTGAAGCCAACCATGCTGATCGGCGCGTCCAGAGCTGCCGGCAGTTTCACGGAAGCGATCGTGAAGGATATGGCCGCTAACACCAGGCGTCCGATCATTTTCGTACTGTCCTATCCGGCGGTGCAAGCCGAAGCGAACCCTAGCGATCTGATCGCCTGGACCGACGGGCGGGCGCTGATCGCGACTGGCAGCCCGTTCGCCCCGGTAACCTATCGAGGGACGACGTACGTGATCGCCCATGTCAATAACGCCATGCTGTACCCGGGTTTGGGCCTGGGTACCATCGTTGCCCAAGCCAGTAGGATTAGCGACGGCATGTTGGCGGCGGCAGCCAATGCCGTGTCGAGTCTGGTGAGTATGCACCAACTGGGAGCGTCTTTGCTGCCTCAGATTGACGATCTGCGCAGCGTGTCAGTGACGGTAGCGGCGGCCGTGGCTGAGGCGGCGGGTGCGGAACACTTGGCCCGGCGCAAACTGGACGACATCTGTCAACAGGTACAAGACGCCATGTGGCAGCCGGAGTACCGGCGCATTCAAGCTTCGTGAGGGGGGCTGCTATGGATCGACCTCCGGCCAAGTCCTCCGCGCTTCGATTGCGCTTTGCCGGCGTAGCGGGTTGGCTGTTCGGTTGTTCTCATCGCAGGACTTCATTCCCAGTCACGCTCCCGGCCAACGTTGATCCAAGTGGACCGAGGAGCGTCCAATCAGAAACCTACGTCGTTTGCCTGGAGTGTGGACAGCGCTTTGCCTACGATTGGACGGCAATGCGCCTCACCCAGCACGGGACTGGCTGGGCCCAGGGACGTAGGGAGTTACATTGATGCAGGCTCCACGCGGGGGCCGGGATTGTCGCGGTCTGCATGCGTTGGCACTCCCGTTGCTCCTGCTGACCGGCTGTGTGAGTGTTGCTGGACCCCAGATCCCTCCGGCCAGCGCTGCTCAGGAACCGGAAGAGTTCCGAATCTCTGTCAACGTCGATCTAGTGGTGTTGCACGCCATGGTGCGCGATCGAAACGGCAGGTTTGCCTCCGATCTGCGTGAGCAGGATTTTCAGGTTTACGAAGACGGCGTCCGGCAAGCCATCCGCTTGTTCCGGCACGAAGACACGCCGGTCACTGTGGGACTGGTTATCGATCACAGCGGGAGCATGAGGCGGAAGCTCGACGATGTGATCGCCGCCGCGCGGATCTTCGTTCAGTCCAGCCACCCGGAAGACGAGCTCTTCGTGGTCAACTTCAACGAGCATGTCACCCTAGGACTTCCACCGGCAATCCGATTTACCAATCGTGTGGATGAACTCGAGTCCGCCATCCTGAAGACTCCCGCTGAAGGCATGACAGCTCTCTATGACGCAATCGCCCTGGCGATGGAGCGATTGCGGGCCGGTAACCGGGCGAAGAAGGTGCTGATTGTCATCAGCGATGGCGGCGACAACGCCAGCACCCGCAAACTGGCCGATCTCCTGAGGCTAGCCCAGCAATCCACTGCTATCGTCTATACCGTGGGCATCTTTGATGAAGACGATCCGGACCGGAATCCAGTCGTGCTTGATCGCCTGGCACGGGCGACCGGCGGCGAGGCCTACATCCCCCGGAACTTCGCCGCGCTGCCGGCCGTTTGTGAGCGCATCGCCCGCGATATCCGCCATCAGTACACCATCGGATATGTCTCCACTAATCCAGCGCGAACCGGCGCGTTTCGCTCTATTCGAGTGGCCGCCTCGGCTGCGGGCGCTGGAAGGCTCTCCGTGCGTGCCCGTGCCGGCTACATCGCCGCGGCCGAATCAGGTTCGCCCCACAATAAGGCCGCCCGATGAGACTCGTGCTGCCACAAATGTCTCTGAAGCGGGTACTGGCTTGGACTCAGCGCATTCTCTTTGCCGGCGCGGTTTCTGCGCTGGCATACTGCGGGTTTGTTCTCGTGGACGCCTGGAGATTTCAGCAAACGGAAGCCCGGCAGTTGAACGAGATGCTCACTCTCACCCCGGCACGGAAGGCCGCGCCGCCGGCTTCGGCCGTTGGCCTGATCGGCCGCATTGAGATTCCACGCCTCGGCCTCTCGGTGATTGTCATGGAGGGCACCAGCGGCAAGACCCTCCGGCGCGCAGTGGGCCACATTGCCGGTACGTCACTGCCCGGCCGTCCTGGCAACATCGGCATCTCCGGGCATCGCGACACGTTCTTTCAGCCGCTCAAGGACATTCAGCGGAATGATATCATTACACTCACCACGTTGCTCGGCCAATACCGCTACCGCGTGGTCTCCACCACGATTGTGGGCCCATCCGATGTCGCCGTCCTGGACTCCAGCGCGGAGGAGCTTCTTACGCTTGTCACCTGTTACCCGTTTTACTTTGTTGGTCCGGCCCCGGACCGCTTTATTGTGCGCGCCCGGCGAGTTGGAGATAGGACATGATGGAAAACTCAAAAGTCAGCAAAATTGCATTCCTCGGCAACCACCTGCCACGCAAGTGCGGCATCGCTACGTTCACAACGGATCTGCTTTCGGCCGTCGCAACCGCCCACCCCGAAAGCCAGTGTCTGGCGGTGGCGGTCAACGATTTTCAGGATGGTTATGAATACCCGGAGGTGGTTCGCTACGAGATCGAGGAGCAGGACCTGTCGTCCTACCTGCGCACAGCGGACTTCCTCAACATCAGCAACGTCGATGTCGTCTGCCTCCAGCACGAGTTCGGCATCTTTGGCGGGCCGGCCGGCGGTCACATCCTGGCCCTGCTGCGCCAATTGAGAATGCCTGTCGTCACCACGCTGCACACCGTGCTGCTGGCGCCCAACGCGGACCAGCGGCGCGTGATGGACGGCCTGATCTCACTTTCCACGCGGCTGGTCGTCATGTCCGAGCGCGGCCGTCAGATGCTACAGGACATCTACCACGCGCCGCCCGCCAAGATCGACCTCATCCCGCATGGCATTCACGACGTCGGATTCGTCGACCCCACCTATTTCAAGGATCAGTTCGGAGTGGAGGGCAAGACCGTGCTCCTCACCTTCGGCCTGCTCTCGCCAGGCAAGGGCATCGAGCATGTGCTCAACGCTCTGCCGCTGATTCTGGCCGAGTTCCCCGAGGTCGTCTACATCGTGCTCGGCGCCACCCATCCCAACGAACTTCTGCATCATGGGGAAGCCTACCGGCTCGGTCTCGAAATCCTGGCCAGGAACAACAAGGTCGACAAGAGCGTCATCTTCTTCAACCAGTTCGTAGAACTGGAGAACCTCAAGGAATTCATCGGGGCGGCGGACCTTTACGTCACGCCCTATCTCAACGAAGCGCAGATCACATCGGGCACGCTCGCCTATGCCTTTGGGGCCGGCAAGGCCGTGGTCTCCACGCCATACTGGCATGCCACCGAACTTCTGGCCGAGGACCGCGGCGTGCTGGTGCCCTTTGCCGACGCGCCAGCTATCGCACGCGAAGTGATCGCGCTGCTGCGGGACGACACGCGCCGTCATGCCATGCGCAAGAACGCCTACAAGATGGGCCGCGAGATGGTGTGGAACGTTGCGGCCCAAAACTACATGCACTCCTTCGAGTGCTCGCGGCTGGAAGTGGCAGCGCCGGCGCGGAAGTTCCTGGCCAACAAGACGCTGGACCGGAAGCCGCCGGAACTGCCGAAAATGAAGCTGACTCATCTTTCCCGGATGACCGATTCCACTGGAGTCTTTCAGCACGCCCTGTTCAGCGTCCCGAACTTCTCGGAAGGCTATTGTACCGACGATAACGCCCGTGCCTTCATCCTCTCCATGCTGCTCAGCGAACTGGGCGAAGATCCTGAGGCAATGCGGTCCCTGGCCACTACCTCCGCCGCGTTCCTCTATCACGCCTTTGATCCCAACACGAATCGCTTTCACAACCACTTGAGCTTTGACCGCCGCTGGCTCGACGAACAGGGGTCGGAGGACTCTCACGGCCGCGCGATCTGGGCACTGGGCATGGGCGTGGGCCGTTCGCCCATCCCGAGCTTTCAGATGATGGCCGGCCAGCTCTTCGCGCTGGCGCTGCCTGCGCTCACCGGGTTTACGTCGCCCCGCGCCTGGGCCTTCGGCCTCATCGGCATTCACGAGTATCTGCGCCGGTTGAGTGGTGACAGCCTGGTGAATCAAACGCGGGAGACGCTCATCAAACGGTTCATGGATCACTTCGCATCCAATTCGCGGCCGGATTGGCAATGGTTTGAGGTGGAGTTGTCGTATGACAACGCCAAGCTTGCCCATTCCCTGATTCTGAGCGGACAGGCCACCGGGCAACAAGCGGTGTTGGACTGTGGCCTCCAGGCTCTTCGCTGGCTGACCGAATTGCAGATGTCCGAGCGAGGTCACTTCCGGCCCATTGGCAGCAACGGGTTCTACCGCCGCGGTGGCACGCGCGCCGATTTCGACCAACAGCCCATCGAGGCCCAGGCCACCGTCTCGGCTTGCCTCGACGCCTATCGAGCCACGGAGGATCTCTGGTGGTACGATCATGCGCAACGTGCCTTCGATTGGTTCATCGGCTCCAACGATCTCGGTTTGGAACTCTACTCCCCAGGGACTGGCGGCTGCCGCGATGGCTTGCACGTAGACCGGGTCAACGCCAACCAGGGTGCGGAATCGACGCTGGCCTTCCTTATCTCGTTGGCGGAGATGCGGCAGGCGCAAGGCATTTTGACGAGTTTTAAGGCGCCGCTGGCCGCCTACGCGTAGGCAGCAATCGCCTCTCGCCCCATCCGAAAAACCATTCTATGCCAATCAACGTAAAACGCACGGCAACCATCCTCAGGCCCAATCAGTCGCGCGTTTTGATGCGCCCCTTCAGCCCAGGCGACCACCAGCGGATCGCCCGGATCATCGCCAGGATCATGGCGCTCACGGAAGAGACAGTGTGCACGCTTCTGGAAGACGTCACTGCCGAATTCTCCCAGCGCCACCAGACCATTCACAATCTGTTCCAGGAGCGCTTCGAGCAAGTCCGCGAACTGATGCTGACGGATCAGGAGTTGTCCGAAAAGCGGCAGCTCCTGATCGGCTCCTATTTTCTGGCTGAGTACTCCCTGGAATCGGCTGCCCTGTTCAACCCATCCATCGTTCCGCACCCGGACCAGGCTGGAGTCCCGCCCGGCGCTCTTCGATTCATTCTCAGCCTGCGCGCCACTGGCGAAGGACACATCTCCTCCATCACTTTCCGAACCGGCGTGATCCACGCCGATCAGCGGATTGAGGTTGAGACACCCACCGGCTTTCTGACTGAGCCGCGCCAGATTCCAAATCCGCTGTATGAGAAGCCGATGTTCGCCCGGAAACTGAATGAACTCGGGCTCACTGACGAGTTCACCCGCCGTGTCATGGACAAACTGGGCGATTCGTTCGCGTTGGACGATCTTGCCGCCGGCCTCAAGGCGGAACAGGTCCATCTGCCCGACGGAGGAACCCAGGAGGAGAAGAACGCGGCCCGGGGCATCTGGATGCTCGCCCAGTCCAACTATGAGGTTCAGTTCCAGCCCGAGCAAAAAATATCGGAGCGCATCCTCTTTCCGGCCACGCCTTCCCAGCGCAACGGCATCGAGGATGCCCGCTTCGTCTGCTTTAAGGACGGTGACGGCACTTCCACCTACTACGCCACCTTCACCGCCTTCGACGGCAGAATCGTGGTGCCGGAGTTGGTGGAGACGTCGGACTTCCTTCTCTTTCGATTCAGAACCTTGAACGGTCCGGCCGCTGAGAACAAGGGCATGGCCATCTTCCCCAGGAAGATCGGCGACCGTTACGCCATGCTCTCCCGTCAGGACAACGAGAACATCTACCTGATGTACTCCGACAACGTCCACTTCTGGAACGAGCGCACGGTACTCCTCAAGCCCACGTTCCCGTGGGAACTCGTCCAGATCGGCAACTGCGGCTCTCCCATCGAAACCGAAGCAGGATGGCTGGTTCTCAGCCACGGCGTCGGCCCCATGCGAAAGTACTGCATCGGCGCATTCCTCCTGGACCTCAACGATCCCTGCAAAGTGATCGGACGGCTCCGCCAACCACTACTTTGCCCGAACCAGGATGAGCGGGAAGGCTACGTGCCCAATGTGGTGTACACCTGCGGCGCGCTGCTCCATAATGGCGAACTGATCATTCCCTACGGTCTGGCCGATCATGCCACGGGCTTTGCCACCGTTCCAATCGATGAGGTGATAGCGGCCATGCAACCGTGACCACGATGAGCATTCCCTACGGTCTCGCCGATCACGCCACGGGCTTTGCCACCGTTTCAATCGATGAGGTGATAGCGGCCGCAGCCGTGACCACGATGAGCATTCCCTGCGGTCTGGCCGATCACGCCGCGGGCTTTGCCACCGTTTCAATGGATGAGGTGATGGCGGCCATGCAACCATGACCACGATGAGCATTCCCGGCAAGAGAGTGGCGGTCCTGTCGCCCGTAGCGTGGCGAACGCCGCCCCGGCAATACGGCGCATGGGAGACGGTGGCCAGCAACATCACTGAAGGGTTGGCCGCCCGCGGTTGGGACGTGACGCTTTTTGCTACAGGGGACTCCGTGACCCGCGCGCATCTGCACGCTGTGGTGGAGCGGGGCTACGAGGAGGATCCATCCGTCGATCCCAAGGTGGCTGAGTACCTTCACATCTCGGAAGCGTTTGAGCACGCCGCTGAGTTCGATCTCATCCACAGCCACTACGACTTCATGGCACTGTCTTACACGCGGCTGGTGAAGACGCCCGTGCTCACAACCATCCACGGATTCTCGTCGCCCCGGATCATGCCCGTGTACGAGAAGTACCGTGACGGGTATTTCGTCTCCATCAGCGACTCTGATCGCGTGCCGGCCCTGAACTACCTGGCGACCGTCTACAACGGAATCGACCTCTCGCTCTATCCGCTGCGGAAGTCCAGCGGTGATCACCTGATCTTCCTCGGCCGGATCCACCCGGACAAGGGCGTCCATCTGGCGATTGAGGTCGCTCAACTGAGCGGACTGCCGCTGCTGATCGCGGGCATCATCCAGGATCGGACTTACTTCCAGGAACTCGTGCAGCCCCACCTGAACGAGACCATCCGCTACATCGGACCGGTGGACGTTGCGGGCAAGAACGAGCTCTTCGCGAGTGCCAAAGCCCTGCTGCACCTCAATACCATTCCGGAGCGCTTCGGACTGGTCCTGGCGGAAGCCAATGCAGCCGGCGTGCCCGTCATCGCGATGGACCTCGGCTCCTGCCGCGAGGTCATCGAGGAAGGGAAGACCGGCTTCCTGGTCAATGGTACCGGCGAGGCTGTGCGGGCGCTGGATCGCCTCGCTGAAATTGATGGCGCGGCCTGCCGCCAGCGGGTGCAACGGTACTTTTCCATCGAAACCATGGTGGAGGCGTACGAGCGCGTTTATCGCATCATTTTTGAGCAAATTTGAGCAAAAATCGACCAAAACAGCATGAAAACTGAGCTGATTCGGCGCTCCGCGCACAACCCCATCCTCACCAAGGCCGGCATTCCCTACCCGGTCGAGACGGTCCACAATGCGGCGGTCGTGAAGCATGAGCACGAATACATCATGCTGTTCCGCTCCCATCTGCGCACGGGACGCTCCATTATTGGTTTGGCGCGCAGTGCCGACGGATTCCAGTTCACCGCCGATCCGGAACCCTTTCTGACTCCCGCGCGGGACGGCCCGTTTGCCCCGTATGAAGAGTACGGCGTCGAGGACCCACGCGTGACGCTGCTGGAGGGGGATTATGTCATTACCTACAGCGCCTACTCGCGCAATGGCGTGCGTATCGCCCTGGCCAAAACGAAGGACTTCCGCCAGGTGGAGAGGATCTCGCTCATCACCGAGGCGGACTACCGGAACGTGGTGATTTTCCCGGAGAAGTTCGACGGTCTCTACGCCCGGCTGGACCGGCCGCACTCCGAAATCGCACCGTGGTCCATCTGGATCTCCTATTCTCCAGATCTTCGCTTTTGGGGCGAATCCCAGCTCATCATGAGGCCCGAACCCTATCACTGGGACGAAATGAAGATCGGTCCAGGCGCACCGCCCATCAAGACCGCGCAAGGATGGCTGTCCATCTATCACGGCGTCTTCGAAACTATGGACGGATCGGTCTATCGCCTGGGCGTGGCTTTGCACGATCTACTGAACCCTGCGAGAATCATCGGCGTCGGCGACTCGTGGATTCTGCAGCCGGAGGATCCCTGGGAGATCACGGGCTATGTGCACAACGTTGTCTTCAGCTGTGGGGCCGTTGCCGAGCCCGATGGAACGGTGAAGATCTATTGGGGCGGCGCAGACACGGTCATGTGCGTGGGCGAAGCGTATCTCGCTGATTTGGTGGCGCTGTGCGTGGAGCACGGCAGGCCGGCAAAATAGGCTTCGGGCCGGACGCTTTACCCGCCGGATCGATATCACCGTGCTCTGACCGCGCCTCGTCAGTTGACCGTGGACGGTCACTCTGGAAACGATGCTCTCACTCCCAGTCTGGCTCAAACCCATATCTAGCTGAATGGGCTCAACAAAACGGGGCCTTGGTGCTTCGCGTGCGGTAAAAGAAGCGTGGCCCAACGCCCATGCCGGGCGTTACTGGGTGGACCTAGGAGGTCAATTATGCGAATGATTCTAGCGGCTGCACTGGTGTTCACTCCAATGCTGGCCAAAGACAACGAACCCGTGAAGCGGTTGAACGAAGCTGCTGCCGTTCTCACCGAGATTATGGCGACGCCGGACAAGGGGATTCCGCAGAGCTTACTGGCGGACGCCCACTGCATTGTCATCGTCCCTGGTCTCAAGACGGCCGGCTTCATCGCGGGCGCCAAATACGGGAAAGGCTACTTGTCCTGCCGCAACAAAGGGAACGTAGGCTGGTCGGCGCCGGGTACCGTCCGCATTGAGGGCGGCAGCGTTGGTTTCCAGATTGGCGCATCGGAGACGGATCTGGTCATGCTCGTGATGAATGAGCGTGGCGCGGAGAAACTGCTCGCCAGCAAATTCACGTTGGGTGCCGAAGGTTCGGTCGCCGCCGGCCCCGTGGGACGCACGGTCACCGCTCAGACCGACGCTCAGATGAAAGCGGAGATCCTATCGTGGTCCCGGACACAGGGCCTGTTTGCCGGCGTCGCACTGGAAGGCGCCACCCTGCGCCAGGATCTGGATGACAACGCAACGCTGTATGGCAAGAAGATCGAGAACAAGCAGATCGTGACGACCTGGGTGCGTGCGCCCAAGGCGGCAGCGAGACTGCTGGCGCTGCTCAACAAGTACTCGCCGCGCGAGTCCACCAAAACTGGTCCCACCAACTAGCGTGGGCCGAAGGAGAACTTAGATGTATACACCTCAACTCAGCGCCGCACTCCTGATGGTGTGCGGCGCCCTATCGGCTCAGGCACCACCGGCTCAGAACGAAAATGCGAGCCGGATGGCCGCGGGCGAGACTCCCATCTACCGGGTCACCGTCACGACGCGGACCGCGAAGGCAATGAACTATCAGCACCGCAGCGGTGCGACAAAGATCGACTTCAAGGGGACTGAACTCCTCCCGGCGTCTCATGGTGAGGCGAAAGTCGAGAGCAAGCAGGGCTACATCGAGATCGAAGTGGAATTCCGCGAATTGCAGCCCGCGAACAAACTGGGAGCCGAGTATCTCACCTATGTGTTGTGGGCCATCACGCCGGAAGGCCGCACCTCCAACCTGGGGGAGATCCTCCTGAACGGCACCAGCAGCAAACTGAACGTCACTACCGAATTGCAGGTATTCGGGTTGGTGGTCACCGCCGAACCATACTACGCCGTCACGCAGCCCAGCGACCTGATTGTGATGGAAAATGTAATGCGGGCCGACACCAAGGGTAAGATAGAGGAGATCGACGCGAAGTACGAACTTCTAAAGCGCGGCCAGTATGAGCGCCTGGCGAACCCACTGGCGTTGAAGCTGGACCAGAAGACGCCGTTGGAAGTTTATGAAGCGCGCAATGCCCTGCAGATCGCGCGCGCTGTCGGCGCGGACCGCTTCGCCACCGAGACCTATCAGAAGGCCGAGATCAGCTTGGCTAAGGCTGAAGGCTATCTGGCAAGAAACGCAGGCAAGGGGCCCGTCACGATGATGGCCCGGGAAGCCGTGCAGACGGCCGAAGACTCGCGGGCAATCGCCGTGAAACGCCAGGAAGAAGAGGCCCTGGCCGCGGAACGGCAGCGCTCAGCGGCTCGTGAGGCAAAATCGGACAGTGATCGGGCGTCGGCTGAAGCCGAAACGGCTCGTATCAGCCGCGAAGCGGAAGCGGCGCGGATCAGAGCGCAAGCCGATTCTGAGCGTCTGACGCAGGAGAAAAACGCACAGTCGGCTGCCGCCTTGGCGGAAGCCTCCCGTCTAAAGACTGAGACCGACGCCAGAGCGGCTACAGCCGCGGCCGCCGCCTCAGCGGATGCCGCTCGCATGAAGGCCGACAACGACGCCCGGATGGCCGCCGCCTCAGCCGATGCGGCTCGCGTGAAGGCCGACAGCGACGCCCGGATGGCTGCCGCCGCAGCCGATGCAGATCGCATGAAGCGGGAAAACGATGCGCAACGGGCGGCTAGCCAGGCCGAGCTCGACACCATCGCTAAGCAGAAGGCGCAGCTGGAAGCGGACAAAGTGGAATTGCGCGCTCAGTTGCTGAAGCAGTTCAATGCCATTCTGCAGACCCGCGACACGGCGCGTGGTTTGATCGTCAACATGTCGGACGTTCTGTTTGACACTGCCAAGTTCACACTGCGGCCCGCGGCCCGCGAGAAACTGGCCAAGGTAGCAGGCATCGTCTCCGGACATCCCGGCCTCCGGTTGGACGTGGAAGGCCACACCGACAGCGTCGGTGGCGAGGACTACAATCAGACGCTTTCCGAACAGCGGGGCTCGGCCGTTCGTGATTACCTCACGCAGGCAGGAATGCCAGGCGATTCGGTGACTACGAAGGGCTTCGGCAAGACTCAACCGGTTGCGACTAATGACTCAGCGGCCGGCCGGCAGCAGAATCGCCGCGTAGAGATCGTCATCTCCGGCGAGGTCATTGGTACGGTGATCGGCAAGGTCATCGCGGCCAGGTAGACCAGCGTCCCGGCGCGGTTCTGAGGTGTTGGGCGAAAGCAAAGGATGCACCATGTCTGCTGTTGCCAGAGCCCAGGGACTACAATCCGTGCCGGGACCGCGCTTGGCGAAGTTGCCCGGGGACTTGGCGTGGCACGCCTGGGTAGCCAAGGGCCGTGTGCAGACCCGGAGGCGCAATTCCACTCGAGCCAAGGCTGCGAACTGGGCTGCGAACTGGGCTGCGATTGCTGGGTTGCTTACCGCGGCGGGCCTGTGGTCCCACCTTCCGCCGTATGAGCTGGCGGTCCGATGCATCGTGGCCGCCGGCGCAATGGTCGTAATGGTCCAGGCAGTCCGTGCCCGCCATTACGCCATTGCGGCCGCTTTCGGGGGCCTCGTGTTGCTGTACAACCCGGTTGCTCCGGCGTTCGAATTCTCAGGCGCCTGGCAGCGCTCCGTGGTATTGGCGAGCGCCATTCCATTCGTAGCGTCACTTGTCTGGCGAACGGGAAAGCTGGTCCGCATTGACTGACTTCGCGAGGACCATGTTGAGACTGGCAGTCACGCTGGTTATGGTATTCCAAGCGGAGCTATTTGCCGCTTACGGGACTGAATTCCTGCCGGTCGCAGGGACCTCGAAATCGCTGCGGCTT
>JBBQLF010000049.1:0-13437 GCA_038327695.1 Bryobacterales bacterium | reverse complement strand
GCTGTGGCAGCGCTGTGCTGGCCGCGGCCTTCCCCGATGTCGGGATCGGGTTGTTGGGCGTCTCGCTGGCATTCGGCTTGACTGTGCTGACGATGGCGTACACTATCGGCCACATCTCCGGATGCCATCTGAATCCGGCTGTTTCCCTGGGTCTCTGGGCGGGCAAGCGTTTTCCGGGTGCGGACCTGGCCATGTACATCGGCGCGCAGGTGGCGGGCGGCATCGCCGGCGCCGGTGTTCTCTATGTGATCGCCAGCGGCAAGGCCGGCTTCAGTCTGGATGGCGGGTTCGCCTCCAACGGATTCGGCGAGCATTCGCCGGGCGGATACTCTCTGCTGGCATGCTTTGTGGCGGAAGTGGTGCTGACCCTGATGTTCCTGTTGGTGATTCACGGATCCACGGACAAGCGGGCACCGGGCGGGTTTGCTCCCATCGCCATCGGCTTCTGCCTGACGCTGATCCATCTGATTGGCATCCCCGTCACCAACCTCTCCGTGAATCCCGCCCGCAGCACCGGACCGGCGTTCTTCGTCGGCGGCTGGGCGATTGAGCAATTGTGGCTGTTCTGGCTGGCGCCGATCATCGGCGCGATGCTCGGCGGCTTCCTGTACCGGACCCTATTTGAAGAGTAGAATCCGGCCCAGCCGGAGAGTCGCAACCAGGATTCCGCACATTGGCATCCTGGTTGCTACATAATGGGGCAATGGCTACGCCGCCGCTGAAGTACAAGCCGAACCCCAAGGCACCCCGACAGGTCTTACCCGTTCTGAATGCGCAGGTTAGGGCCTCCTCCGCCGAGGAGGTGGCGCAGGGTTTCACACCCGATCAGGTGAGCATAGAAGCCCAACGGTGCCTCCAGTGCGCCAAACCCACCTGCATTGACGCCTGCCCTCTGCATATCGACATCAAGCGCTTCATCGCCCGTCTGGCCGAGGGCGAAGATCAGGCAGCGCACGATGTCATCAGCGAGCAGAGCCCCTTCCCTGGCGTTTGCGGCCGCGTCTGCCAGCACGAACTCTTCTGCGAAGACGCCTGCATCATCGGCAAGAAATGGGCGCCGGTAGCCATCGGCTCACTCGAACGTTTCGCGGCCGATCACGCCCGCTTGCGCATGCAGGAACTGGCGTCGTCCTATCCCAAGCCGACAGGGCCGAAGGTGGCGCTGGTGGGCAGCGGGCCGGCATCGCTGATTGCGGCGTACGATCTAGTGCGCTGGAACTACCGCGTCACCATCTTTGAGGCGCTGCACAAGTTGGGCGGCGTGCTGGCCTACGGCATTCCGAACTTCCGCCTGCCCCGCGAGATTCTGCATGAGGAGATCTCGCGGCTGCAGAACATGGGCGTGGAGTTCGAGGTGGATTTCATCGTTGGCAAAACCGCTTCCATCGAGGAGCTTTTCGAGGAAGGCTATGCGGCGGTCTTCATCGGGACCGGCGCCGGGCTGCCCTATCTGATGGGCATTCCGGGCGAGAACCTGGTGGGCGTCTATACCGCGAATGAGTTCCTGACGCGCATCAATCTGATGGAGTCCTTCCGCTTCCCGGATATGCCCACGCCGGTGCGCGTCGGCGCCCGCACCATCATTGTCGGCGGCGGCAATTCCGCCATGGACGCGGCGCGCTGGGCCAAGCGCATGGGCAGTGAGACGACGGTACTGTACCGCCGCGGCCGCGCCGAATTGAAGGCACGGCTGGAGGAGATTGAGCACGCCGAGGAAGAGGGTGTTCATTTCGAATTCCTGGCTGCGCCGGTGGCGCTATTTGGGGACGAGCACGGCACGGTAAAAGAGATCGAATGCATTCGGATGGAGCTCGGTGAGCCGGACGAGAGCGGGCGGCGCTCGCCAGTGCCACTCGCGGGCAGCGAGTACCGGGTGGCCGTGGACACCGTAGTGGCGGCCATTGGACAGGCGCCCAATCCGACGCTGCAAAAGGCCACACCGCAATTGGTAACCAAGCGCGGCAAAGTGGTGATCGACGATCACGGCGAAACGTCGATGGCGCGGGTCTATGCCGGGGGCGACGTGGTCCGCGGAGGCTCCACTGTGATTCTGGCGATGAAAGACGGGCGGGCGGCGGCCCAGGCAATCCATGCGGCAGTGAGTGGCGCGGAGGTTCAGCAGTGAGCAGCTTGATACTGGCCAAGCGCCAACTGGCGCCCGAGGTGACTTTGCTGGAGGTGGAGGCGCCGCGCATCCAGCGGCGATGGAAGCCCGGGATGTTCATCATCATCCGGCCGAACAGCAACAGTGAGAGAATCCCGCTCACCATCGTGGACTCCAACGCGGAGCGGCAGTCCATCACGATGGTGATCCAGGCCATCGGGAAGACGACGAAAGAGGCCGTGGCGCTGGAGCCGGGCGATAAGATCTGTGACCTGGTGGGCCCGTTGGGCGAAGCCGCAACGATGACCGCGGGCAAGCGCGTGGTCTGCATGGCCGGCGGCGTGGGCGTGGCGGAACTGCTGCCGGTGGCCAAAGCCTTCCACGACGCAGGCAATCACGTGACGGCGCTCTGCGGAGCACGCTCAGACCACTATCGGATTCTGCACGACGAGCTGGTTCAGGCGGTGGATGTGCTCGAGTGGGCCACCGACGACGGCTCGTTCGGATTCAAGGGCAACGTCGTGCAGCTGCTGCTGAGCCTGGCGGGACCGGGCACGTTTGCCGAGGGCCATGTCATCGGCCCGATTCCGATGATGAAGGCGGCCGCGGAGGCAACCCGCACCTGGGGCATGAAGCTCCATGCCAGCCTGAACCCGGTGATGATCGACGGCACCGGCATGTGCGGCGGATGCCGTGTAACGGTGGGGCAAGAGGTGAAATTCGCGTGCGTGGATGGGCCGGAATTCGACGCCCATTTGGTGGACTTCGACGAGCTGTCACGGCGCAACCGCGCGTATCGTGAGATGGAACAGCAGGTGCAAGCCCATCAGTGCCGCATCGGGCTGGACGCCCGCTGACGTTATAACAGCTCCGCCACGCGGGCCATGCAAAGCTCGGCGCCGTTGGCCGGCCGGGCCAGCTCATCAGCCGCGATGGCCGGGCCAAATCGAATCCGGAAATGGCCGTTGGCCTCGTTGATGCCGGCCGGCACCGCCGGGACGCCCAGCTTGGCGAGTTGGGCGATGAGCCGTTCCACGCCGGGCAGCGGCGGGTGCAGTTGGGCCGCGCTGCCGGCCACGCCTTCCGGAAACAGGCCGATGGGCCGCGTGGCCGTTCTCGCGTCCCGCAGAATGGCGCGAATGCTGCGCGCCGTGAACGCCGGGTTGGCACCGGCGAAGGAAACCGGATAGCACCACAACGCATGGGCTACCCGGGGCAGCAGCCAATCACCGGGTGACGCCATCCGCCATGGGCCGAATCGAATGGGCGGCCAGTTGGCCGTCACCAGCCAGCGAACGGGCGGCGCTGCCGGCGGCGTATCGGGACCATAGTGCCGCAGAATCGCCTGGGTGACCACGGCGGCGGAATGCAGAATCCAGAGACCCTTGCGTTGGTAGTGGTTGGCAACCAGCAGGAATCGCGGGCTGGCGGGCAGATGCTCGCTGCCTTCGATGACCGGCGCAGGTATCATGCGCTCCACAATGGCGGCGGTGAACGCGGAGAGATCCTGCCGCGTGCCCTGCCGGATGTGCGGCGTGAGGGCCATCACCTGACCCCAAGGGACGGGATAGGAGATCGGCCTAGACACGCCGGCCCTTCCATGCCGTGGTCAAGCCCAGCATGCCCTTCACCATCGCTGAAAGCGCGATGCCCTGGAACAGATAGATGGCCAGTGGAGCCAGCAGGGCAGAGCGCCACGATCCATACCATCGGCGCCACGCGACGGCCGGCACGAAAAAGAAGAGCGCGGCCGCTTCCCAGAGTTGCAGCCAGAGCAGGAAGAGCAGAACAGGCAGCCAGGACGTCATCACCACGGAGGCCGCCACCACCTGCACGCCCGTCTTCGGGTTCGCCCTCAGGAACCGGAACGAGTTCTTCTCAAACCCGCGCCACAGGGCGCCGAACGATTCGTACATGCGGACAAACGCCATCGACTCGCAACGCATCACGGGCGCGCGCATTCTGTGGCGCTTCAGCAGACGAGCCAGCTCCACGTCCTCAATCACGCTGGTGGCCACCGCTTTGTGGCCACCCAGGAACTCGTAGGACTTCCGGCTGAACAGGAGGCACTGGCCGTTGGCGAGCGCTTCCGGGTTGCGCGGATCATTGACTGCGCTGGCATTGACGCCCGTGAAGTAGAGCCCAAAAGCGTACGGCAGCAGCGTATGTTCCCACCACGTCATGCACTGCTGGCGCGGAAAGACGCTGGCCGCCGCCAGATTCTCCGTTACCGCATGGTTCAGTAGGGCGGGCAGGAAACGGGGCTCGTACCAGGTATCGGCGTCGACGAAGAGAATCCAATCCGAGGTGGTGGACAGCGCACCGCTCCAGCACGCATTCGGCTTGCCCATCCAGCGCGGCGGAAGTGGTTGCGCCGGGCGCACAATGGCGCCGGCCCGGCGGGCTCGTTCGGCTGTGCCGTCGGTGGAGTGATCATCGACAACGACGACCAGCGAATCCGGGAAGCTAGCCGTGCAACGGCCGATCACAGCCTCTTCGTCGCGCGCCGGGATAATGACGCAGTGGTCAGGCGCTGGCGCGTCCGCGTCCGTCTTCAACTCGGGCAGCGCAAGATACTGCGAGCGCGAGCGCCAGGCCAGCCAGAGCATGGCGGCCGAGAGCAGCAGCGGGAGCAGAAAGATCGCCGGATCGGGGTCAACAGGATCAAACATCAAAGCAGTTTCTTGATCGTTGGGCCAGACACGCCATCGGGGAAGAGCGGCCTCTCCTGCGCAGCCTGCCAGCGCCCTTCGCCATCCATGGCACGCGCCTCCACTATGGTAGCGCCCGGAGCGGTCAGGCGCGCTTTCCAACGGACCAGCGAATAGGGCGAGAGTGGCGTGTCCAGCGCGGCATCCACCCAACTCCCCTGCCCCGCCCTGATCTGCACTTGCCGCACGCCCCGAATTCCGGCAAAGGAAACGCCACCGGCGATCACCTCATCACCGGCGCGGCGCACGCGGTCGAAGTAGCTCATCGTGTGGACCAGCGGCTCTTTTGTGTAGCCCATTTTCGGCCATGTGCCGAAGTACGGCTGTGTCACCAGGCGGATCTCAGCCAACCACTTCACAGACTTAAACCCGTAGTAGCGCGGCGTCAGCAGACGGAACGGGAAGCCGTGGACGCGGTTGAGTGTCTTGCCATTCATCCCAACCGCCAGCAGCAGTTCTTCAGAGAACGCCGCCTGCACGGGAAGCGAATCGTCATGGCCGTCCGCGCCGAGGAAGGCCACTTCGACAATGCCCCCGCCCACACGGTCAGGATCTACCAGTTGCCGCAGAAACAAGCCGGACCATTCGGCCGTACCCATCAGATTGGAGTGCAGCGTGTTGGAGACGCAGCGCATGGTGGTGTAGCGCTGGGTGCGCGGCAGGGCCAGCAACTCGGCGTAGGTGTAGCTCTTGTGCGGGCTGCCGTCGATGGTGATTCGCAGCCGCCAGGAGCGCGGATCGATCACCGGGTCCACGGTGTTCTTGCTCATGCCATAGAACGCATCGGCGCTGGTGACCTGCGGCCGAACCAAGTCCGGGGCAAACGTATCCGGTGGCGGGGCGAACGTCCACAGCGGCGATGGCTCCACCGCGCGGGCGGCGTAGGCGCGGTTGCGGGCCCAGGACTCGATGGCGACGGCGGCAGTCCCGGATGTCATGACCAGCGGAACCGCGACGGAGGAAGCGAGAAACTGGCGGCGCGACGGGTCAGGCGCCGGCTGCGGTCTTCGCAGGGCCTGCCATCCAAGGACCACCCAGAACAACGCGAATCCGATGATCGCCAGGGCGCCCGTGGCGGCGAACGGTTTGGCCCACTCTCCGCAAGCGCTGAGGATCGCCACTGAATACTGATTGGGCGTGTGCGCCATGATCCACTCGGCAATGAGGTCCGTGGCCAGCGGCCACCCGAGCGCGAGGAAGCCCGCGTAGTTCGCCGCGCACAGCGCCAGCGCTACCAGGGACGAGAGGCGGATACTGCGTTGGAGCATAGCGTTCGAGCGGTAATCCAGTACTTGCGCGGGGCCGGTACCACTGCCCTCCGATGAAACACATCGTAGCCGGACTTCTCGATCCGCGGCAGGATTTCGGCATACACCTTCGCCGCGATCTCCACGGCGAAACGGCCGCGCGGGTGAAGCGCCGGCACGCCCAGCAGACCAGCGTCGTAGTAGCCTCGCGCCCGCTCGCCGTGGAACTGCATCAGGCGGTACCAGTTGTCATTACGCGTTCCAGCGGCGAGATCGTCTTCGGAGTAGCCGAAGCGCGCCAGTTCGTCCTGCGGCAGATAGATGCGCCCGCGGCGAAAGTCCTCGCCCACATCGCGCAGAATGTTGGTGAGCTGCATGGCGATGCCGAGATCGATGGCCCGTTCGTGCGGCTGGCCGCGAAAGCCAATCACGTGCATCATCATCAGGCCGACGGTGGAGGCAACGCGGTAGCAGAACAGCCGAAGCTCATCGAAGGTGCCGTAGCGGGACTGCGTGAGGTCCATGCGGCATCCGGCGATGAGGTCCAGCGGGTACTCGTGCGGAATGTCGAAAGCCTGGACGGTTCCGGCGAAAAGGCGAAGCGTGGCGTCGGCTACCGTGCGTCCTTCCAAGGCATCGCGCAGGTTGGCCTCCCATTCATCGAGATCGGCAGCCGCCTTGGCGGCGCTGGGCGCTTCGTCCACCATGTCGTCCGTGGTGCGGCAGAACCAGTAGACGGCGTGTGCCGCCCTGGCCAGTTCCGGCGGAAAAAAACGCGTGGCGAAGGCGAAGCTCTTCGAGCCATGCGCTATCGCACGGGAGGCGTCCCGGTAAAGCAGCTCTAGACTGGCAGGTTCTGGCAAATCAGCTTCTCCACGATCTTGGCCGATGAGAGCACGCCGGGCACGCCCGCACCCGGATGGGTGCCTGCCCCGGCGAAATACAGGTTGGGGACATCCTCACTCTGGTTGTGCGGGCGGAACCACGCCGATTGCGTGAACAGCGGCTCAAACGAGAAGCCCGATCCGGCGTAGCTGTTCAACGTGGTTTCAAAGTCGAGCGGGGTGAATGTCCGGCAGGTCGCCAGACTGTCGAGCAGCCCGGGCATGTAGCGATCATTCAGAAACTGCAAGACGCGCTGCCGGAACGGGGCGTCTTCCTGGCGCCAATCGATCCCCGATTGCTGGTTCGGCACCGGAATCAAAGCATAGAAGCAATCGCAGTCTTCTGGAGCCATGCTGGGATCGGTGGCCGAAGGGCGATGCAGATAGATCGAGAAGTCCTCGCCCAGCACCTTGCGATTGAAGATGTCGTGCAGCAGTTCTTTGTAGGTAGGGCTGAGCAGGATGGTGTGGTGGCGCAGTTGCGGGTACTGCTTTCGGGTGCCGAAATAGATGACGTAAAGCCCCATCGAGTAGCTCATCCGCTCCATGCGGCGGTCCGTATTCTTGCGTCGCACCGAGGCTGGCAGCATCTTGCGGTAGGTGTTCGCCACGTCGGCGTTGGACACTACCGCGTCAGCCGGGAATGTGCGTCCGTCCATGGTCTCGACAGCCGTGGCACTACCATTGCCCACGTGGATCCGTCCGGCGGGCGAGTTCAGATGGACGCGTCCGCCGAGCTCTTCGAACACGCGGCCCAGGGCCGCCACCAGCGCGCCCGTCCCGCCCATGACATAGTGCACGCCCCATTCCCGCTCCAGGTGATGGATGAGCGCGTAAATGGACGTGGTCTGGAACGGGTTGCCGCCCACCAGGAGCGGGTGGAAGGAAAAGACGCGCTGCAGCAGCGGGTCCTTCACATACTGAGCCACGAACTGAAAGACCGTCTTGTGAGATTGCAGCCGCAACAGATCCGGCACAATCGGCAGCATGTCCGTGAACTTGAGAAACGGTTTGTCAGAAAGCTCCAGAAACCCTTTCTGGAAGATCGCCTTGGCCTGGCGGATCATGGCCTTGTAGCCTGCCACGTCTCCAGGAGAGAATTCGGCCACACGGCGGATGGTCTGCTCCTCGTCGTTGTTGTATTCGAAGTGGCGGCCATTATGGAACTCGATGCGATAGAAAGGGTCTACCGGCACGATATTGACGTAGTCAGCGGTCTTGCGGCCGGCCTGGGCGAAGATGTCGTCAATCATGAACGGCGCCGTGATCACGGTGGGGCCGGCATCGAAGGTGAATCCGTCCTGGCGGTAGACATACGCGCGGCCGCCCAGCATGTCGCGGGCCTCGATCAGGTCCACCTGGTAACCCCTGGATTGCAGCCGAATGGCGCTGGCCAGACCGCCGAAGCCGCTGCCGATGACGGCAATCCGGAGCTGAGCGGAACCTTTACTGCCCACAGCGGCCATGGAGGTAGTCGATCAGTTCGTGCAGTTCGCCGGCCGCCGGATCGAAACCGGCCAGATGCGAACGCGCCTGGTCCAGCGCGCGGAGCACCTCGCCGCGATCGTTAATCTCGCCGTCCAGGTAGTCGTCGACAATCTGGAAAGCGCGGCCAAAATCCCGGGCGAACGCCCGCAGGCATCGGGCCATGTGGCTCTCCGGGTCACTGAACATCACCCCGGCTTGCGCCGCGAGTTCAAACAGTGGCACGGTCTTCATCTCATTGACTTGGGCTCGCAGACGATCTCGATCCGCAGCCGCCACTTTGAGATCCAGATCCTGCCCTTCACACAGCCCACTCGCATCCAGAACGCGGAGCAGCGAACATTGGAAAGAGATCAGGCCCGAGACCTGCGCTGGTGGACAAGGCTGCTCCACCACACCGCGCGAGGCGATAGCCACCAGCCCAAAAGCGGATAGTACGGCGGTGGCTTCACCAAACGCGATGTGCGTGGCCGGGCGATCCCGGCGGAGGCGCTCATCATCCATGCAGGGTAGGTCGTCCACAATCAGCGAAGCGCAGTGAATCATCTCCACCGCACAAGCGGCCCGCAGGGTGAGCGGACCTTCGTGGCCCGCCAATCGCGCAATGCGCATCGCCAGGACCGGTCGAATGCGCTGCGCCCGCCCCAGAACGGCGTACTGCATGGCGCGCCGGAACGGTGTGGCTGGCAGCCCCGCCGGATCCAGCAGAGATTGGAGGTGCTCTTCTACCGCTGCCCGGTCCTGCGCCAGCGGGTCGGCAGTAGTGAAAAGTGTCTTGGGGATCTGCACCGCTCGGTTCATCGACCCTTTTGATGAGAAGGAACCGGTCCTGGCTCCATCATTTTTTCCTGGGGCGAACTGTGGAGATTGGGGACATACACCCACGCGTGGTTGGTTTCACCCATGGCTGTCTTTTTCTTTGGGGTGTTGCGTTTTTCCGCATTGACTTTCAAGTCAATGATAAAAAATGACTTGACGGGAGGGTGCGACCTGAGATAGGTTTGGCGTGGATCGTGCTATGCAGATCCTGAGCCGTGTATTGCGGCGAGATTGCAGATCAAAGGTATTTCTACATGAAGGAGAGCAACATGCGATTGCATTTACGCTCTGGCGGGTGGATGAGATGGACTCTCGTCGCAATGGTGCTGGTAGCATCAACGGCGCTCTTGAGCACGACCAAATCCCCATTCACTGAGCGAGACAAGGCGTTTTACGCCGACGAAGCGATGGTCAATTTTGTCCGTCCGGGCCTCGTGTTCAAGATTGTGAGCCACGAGATCATGAGTGACGGTATGGTGAAGGTCCGCTTCAAGATCACGGATCCGAAGGGCGTTCCACTGGAGCGGGAAGGCATCAACACGCCGGGCGTGATCAGCACCAGTTTCATCCTGGCCAAGATCCCGAACAACAACAAGTTCTATCAGTCCTATACATATCGCACGAAGACCAGCACGTTTCCTGCAACCGCCGGCAAGCGGGCCACCCAGGCCGGTGCCGATACGGGCGGATCGTATGTCAAGGTGGCTGACGGCGAGTACGTCTACACGATGGGCTACAAGCTGCCGGCCGACTATGAGAAAACCGCCACCCACAGCATCGCCGTGTATGGCAGCCGCAATCTGGCCGAGTTCGAGATGGGCACCAACTACGCCACCGACATCTACAGCTTCGTGCCGGCCGGAACGCCGGTAGTGAAGGTCCGCGACGTATTTGAGGTTGCATCGTGCAACAAGTGCCACAACAACCTTTCATTCCACGGCGGATCGCGCGTGGGCATGGATATCTGCACCATGTGCCACACGCCCGCCTACTCGCTGGGCGGCGTCACGGTGGCCAACACGAACCCGGAAACGGATCAGACCATTGACATGACGGTAATGACGCACAAGATTCACATGGGTTCCAATCTGCCCAGCGTGATCGCCAAGAAGCCCTATCAGATCATCGGCTTCGGCAACGCCATTAGCGACTTCTCCTACGTCAACATGCCCTCCGGCCCGAACAACTGCCAGTGGTGCCATGAGAAGAACAACGACAAGGCGACGCAGAAGGACGCGTGGCTGAAGAATCCGTCGCGCGCCGCTTGCGGCTCGTGCCACGACACCGTCAACTTCGCTACTGGCGAAGGCCACGTGGGCCTGCCGCAACCGAGCGACAGCCAATGCGCCAACTGCCACATCCCTGAGGGTGAGATCGACTTCGACGCCTCTATTAAGGGTGCGCACGTGGTCGAGGGCGACTCCTCCCTGATGGCGGGCGCCGTGGTGAAGATCATCAGCGTGACCGAAACCAAGGCCGGCCAGAAGCCGACCGTGACGTTCTCGTTGACCAACCGCAAGGGCGAACCGCTGCCCATCGGTGACTTGATCCCCGGAGCAGGCCGTGGCCGTCTCGGCTTTACGCTGGCTGGCCCAACTACCGATTTCGGCACCGGCATCGGCGCCACTGGGACCAATGGATACGTCCAGGACTCACCCACAACTACCACAGCCATCACCGGCACTCCGTCCGGCTACAAGTGGACGATGAGCGTCGCCATCCCGGCCGCCGCCAAGGGAACCTGGGCACTCGGCATCGAGGGCCGCACCGACGAGAAGCTTCTCGCCGGAACGCAGAAGGAACGGATCGTCGAAGGCGGCATTGTCAACGTGGTGAGCTACTTCTCAGTGGACGGCTCCGCGGTGACCCCGCGCCGCACAATCGCCCAAACGGCGACCTGCAACAACTGCCACGCCTTCCTGTCCCTGCATGGCGCCAACCGCAACCAGGTGGAAACCTGCGTGCTCTGCCACAATCCGGCCATGACCGATGCGGCCCGCCGCCCGGCTGACAAGATGCCGGCGGAGTCCATCAGCATGGCGTCCATGACCCACCGCATTCACACCGGCGGCGAGCAGCCCAATGGCTATTCGCTCTACGGCCGTGGCGGCGAGTTGAATCTGGATCACGCCTCGTTCCCGCCTCCAGCTTCGGTCAGGAACTGCAACATGTGCCACTCCGGCAATTCGCAGAACCTGCCGGCCAAGGGCGTTCTGAAGGTCGTCGATCCGCGCGGCTTCATCAACCCCGCAGGCACCGCAACCGCGGCTTGCCTGTCCTGCCACTCCAGCGTCGATGCGGCATCGCATGCGCTGGCCAACACCACCACGCTGGGTGAGAGCTGCGCGGCCTGTCACGGGCCCAACAGCGAGTTCTCCGTCAGCAAAGTCCACGCTCAGTAGTTTGCGATGATGGCAAGGGGCGGCGCGTTTTCCCGCGCCGCCCCTTGTTTCACGCCAGGAGAATCCATGATCTGCCGCACGATCGTATTGCTCGTCGGCCTGGGCGTGGCGAGTTGGGCGCAGGAAGCCAAACCTGCGAAACCTGCCGCTCCCGCGCCGGCCACGAAAAAAGAATTTGTCGGGTCGGAAACCTGCGCCGGGTGCCACGAGGACATCAGTACCGGGTTTAAGAAAAACGCACACGCCTCCCTGGAGACCAACAAGAAACGGGGTTGGGACGGGAAGGCTTGCGAGTCTTGCCACGGTCCCGGCTCTGTGCACGCCGAAACCAATGCGGCTGACGATATTCGCAGCCCCAAGCAGCTGAAAGCCGCCGCCATCGAGCAGATGTGCCTGGCCTGCCACAAGAACCAATCGACTCATGTGGGCCGGTTGCAGGGCGGCCATTCCCGCAGCGGCATTGCCTGCACCAGCTGCCACAACATGCATAAGACCGGCGAAGAGTCGAGTGCGTACCAATTCAAGAAACCCTCCGGCATTAACAAGAACTGCGCCAGTTGCCATAACGACGTTTGGGCCTCGTTCCAGAAGCCGAACCGCCATCGCCTGCCGGAAGGCGCGATGAGCTGCACGGGCTGCCATAATCCTCATGCTAGTTTCCTGAACAAGAACATGCGTCTGGCCAACGCCAATGAGCCGGGGTGCTTCTCCTGCCACGCCAACAAGCGCGGGCCATTCATCTACGACCACGCACCGGTGCGCAACGAGCCTTGTTCGATATGCCACGAGCCGCACGGCTCAGTCAATCCGCGTATGTTGACCCGCGCCACGGTCGCGCCAATGTGCCTGGAGTGCCACTCCAACCTGCGGTCGCCCTCAGCGTCCGGTACGCTTGGTTCGGTGCCGCCGGCGATCCATGATCTACGCAACCCGCGTTACCAGAACTGCACCATTTGCCACCAGAAAGTCCACGGTTCGCACGTGAATCGAGCGTTGCTGCGATGAAGACTCTACTGGCTATGCTCCTGCCGCTCGCGCTTCTGGCGCAGGAGTCTGCCGCAAAGAAGGAAGCTGAGCCCGCCAAGAAAGACGCGAAGGCCGCCGAAGCCCCCGCGCCGGAAACCGAGAAGGTCTTCACTGGCTATATCGATGCCGGGGCGCGTTGGGTGACCACTGGCGGCGACTTCAACACCTACCGCAGCATGGTGAACCTCGGCCAGGGCCTCCGTCTGGTGGGCATGGATCTCAGCATCGAGCCCAAGGCACACAAGCTGTTTGACACCGCCCGCATCCAGGCCAACAACTGGGGCGGCGATCCCTACAATACGGCGCGCTTCGACGTGCTCAAGAAAGGCATCTACCGTTACAACGGCACCTACTCCAACATCGCCTACTTCAACTATCTGCCGTCGTTTGCCGACCCAACGGCAGCCTCCGGGAGATTTCTAAATCAACGGTCGTACGATACGGCTGTCAAAAACTCAGACCACGTGATCGAGTTTCGGCCAGGCAGCAGGATTATCCCGTTCCTGGGCTACCAGCGCAATTCGGACTTCGGTTACGGCGTCACCACCCTGGTCGAAGACCGCAACGAATACCCCCTGCGCAACGGTATGCAGTGGAGCCAGAATCTCTATCGCGGCGGCGTCCGGCTCGAAATGAACCGCTGGCACGCCACCTTTGAACAGGGTCTCACCAACTTCAAGGACGACCAGACGGTCTACTCCACCGAAAAGGGCTTCGGGAATCGCACTACACCCTACCTCGGCCAGACGCTGTTCCTCT
>JBBQLF010000048.1:0-13472 GCA_038327695.1 Bryobacterales bacterium | reverse complement strand
CTCTTACGGAGAGCGCGAGTTCCGGCTCGGGCTTCGCCTGGGATTCTGACCCGCCCGCGGCGGCACGGTCCGCTACAGCAGATCGTGCCGCCCGGACTTACAACCCGGCCGCCACGGCCGGCTCTTCCGCCTTCGGAATCATCAGCTCCTCTTACGGAGAGCGCGAGTTCCGGCTCGGGCTTCGCCTGGGATTCTGACCCGCCCGCGGCGGCACGGTCCGCTACAGCAGATCGTGCCGCCCGGACATACAACCCGGCCGCCATGGCCGGCGCTTCCGCCTTCGGAATCATCAGCTCGTCCTACGGAGAGCGCGAGTTCCGGCTCGGGCTTCGCCTGGGACTTCGGCACTCGCGAAAAGTTACCCAGGTTTGCTCGCCAAAAGTGATCCACCCACTTCGACCGGTCCAGTGCCCGGTGTGGCGCTTTATGATGGGACTCGGGCACCCTTGCCGGTGGGCAAGTCGCGGCACCTCTGCGCATCGGTTTGAGAACAATCAGATTGCCGGAGCGCGCCTTCGGCGCGGATGACGTCGTCAGTCGTACCCACCATGTATAAGCGCGGGAAATACCGATTTTGCGGTAGGCCACTTTAAACGAACGCAAGTGGGTCACTTCTCGTGAGCGCCGAAGGCCTGGGATTCTGACCCGCCCGCGGCGGCACGGTCCGCTACAGCAGATCGTGACGCTCGGACTTACAACCCGGCCGCCACGGCCGGCTCTTCCGCCTTCGGAATCATCAGCTCGTCCTACGGAGAGCGCGAGTTCCGGCTCGGGCTTCGCCTGGGATTCTGACCCGCCCGCGGCGGCAGGGTCCGCTACAGCAGATCGTGCCGCCCGGACTTCTCCAGCAGCTTGACGAGGTCGCCGACCTTCTGCGACAGGTTGCGGCGCGTCACCAGCAGGGCGTCCGGCGTGTCCACGATGATGAGGTCTTCCACGCCCAACAGGGCCACCAGCTTGCCCGGCGCGTCGATGTAGTTGCCCCGCGAATCGGGCAAGATCGCTTGGCCTCGCGTCGCGTTGCCGGCGCCGTCTTTGTCCAGTAATTCGTAGACCGCCGCAAAGCTGCCCACGTCGTCCCAGCCGATGTCGCCGGCTGCGAAACCAACCACGCCTTCGGCCTTCTCCAACACGGCGAAGTCCACGCTGATGTCTTCACACTGCGGGAACACTTCGGCCAGCTTCTCACTGAACCGCCGCGAACCGAACTTCGGCAGGCTGTCCAGCAGAGCCGCCGTCCTCGGCAGGTGGTGCCATAGTTCGGCCGAGAAAATATCGGCGCGCCAGAAGAACATCCCGCCATTCCAGCAGAAATGGCCGGCTTGGACGAACTTCTTCGCCGTCGCCGCATCGGGCTTTTCGCGGAACCGCACCACCGGGCTGGGCACCAGGGATCCAGGCTTCATCGCCCCGCGCTGGAATTCAATGTAGCCAAAACCCGTCTCAGCCCACCGCGGCTGGAGACCCAGCAGTGCCATCTGGCCTTTGGCGGCGGCCTTGTACGCGGCGCGGATTGTCTTGCGGAACGCCGCCGGCTTCGCCACAACGTGGTCGGACGGGAATACGCCCATCACCGCGTCCGGATCGACGTCCTGTAAGATCTTGGCCGCCAGCCCGATGGCAGGCGCTGTATTGCGGCCCACGGGTTCGGATAGAATCTGGCGCTTGGGCACCTGCGGCAGCTGCCGCACGATCTCGTCCCGCAAATGGTCGTTGGTGAGAACCCAGATGTGGTCCGGCGACACCACCGGAACCAGGCGCTCGGCGGTCTGCTGGATCAGTGTGCCCTGGCCCAGGAAGTCGAGTACCTGCTTGGCCTTGCTCTTGCGGCTGCGCGGCCAAAACCGCGTGCCGCGGCCGCCGGCCAGGATGAGTGCGTGATAGTGCTGTGTGGGCATTAGGCGAGTGGGTAGCGGCGCGGAATCATGAATGTCCGGTTCCAGCGCGTCTTGGAAAAAAAGTTCGTGGCCAGGTCGATGATGTGCGTGACGGAGATGATGTTGGGGTTCGCCAACTCCGCCGTTGTCGCATCGTAGGACCAGAAAATAATGGCTGGTTTGCCCACGATGTTGCCCCGCGGAACGAAGCCCCAATACCGGGAGTCCAGCGAGTTGTCGCGGTTGTCACCCATCGCGAAGTAGTGATCCGCAGGGACCGTCACCTCGCCGTTCTTGGCGTTGTCGGCCAGCATGCGCAACGCCGGGTCCTCCACCCGCGTGTTCGGCTCGGAGGGGAAGTTGTCCCTGTAGGAGTCGATCATCGGGCTCTTGTGCACCACGTATGGCTCGTTCATCTTCTTGCCATTCAGGTACAGTTCTTTGTTGACCAGCTTTACCCTGTCGCCAGGCACGCCGATGACGCGCTTGACGTAGTTCTGCCTGGTGTCGATCGGCCACTTGAACACGATGATGTCGCCCCGCTGAACCGGCGTGTACGGCAGCAGGTATTTGCTCACCGGGCCGGAGGGGGAATAAGACAGCTTATCGACGAACATATGATCGCCGATCAGAACCGTGTCTTCCATTGAGCCCGTTGGCACCACAAACGCCTGCAACAGGGTCGTAGTGCCGAACAGCAGCAGGATGATCGTGACGCTCCACTCGGCGATGAAGGCACGGGTCTTTTCGGCGAAATCGGGCTTCGCCGGCTTGGCGGCCTCACTGGACTTGGAATCCTCGGCCGTCCTGGCCTTGGGGCTTTTTTGTTTCATGTCAGTTTTTCACTTCATAGCCGCGGATCAGCATCAGAGTGCGATTCCAGCGGGTCTTCGTAAAGAAGTTACGGGCCAAATCCTTGATGTGTTCCAGGTCGATGCCGGAATTGACAAGCCGGTCCGTGGGCGCATCGTAGGACCAGTAGATAATCAGTGGCTTGCCGATGATGTTGGCGCGCGGCACGAAACCCCAATATCGTGAATCCAGCGAGGAGTCCCGGTTGTCGCCCATCGCGAAGTAGCTATCGGGCGGTACCACCACGTCGCCCTCGGTCACGTGCTTGTCCAGCATCTCCAGCGCGCGATCATCCACCCGCGTGTTCGGCGCCGTCGGAAAATTGTCGCGGTAGGAATCGATGTAGCTGGTTTTGTTGAACTTGTAGGGCTCATCCAGCGGTTTGCCGTTCAGCATCACCTGCTTGCCCGCCAGCCGGATCCGGTCCCCGGGAATTCCGATCACACGCTTCACGAACGTCTGCCGGATGTCGACCGGATAGCGGAAGACGATGATATCGCCGCGCCGGACCGGCGTATACGGCAGCACGTACCTGCTCACCGGGCCAGGGGGGGCATAGGCGAGTTTGTCCACCAGCAGGTGGTCGCCGATCAGCATGTTGTCTTCCATCGATCCGATGGGGATGACGAAAGCCTGAACCAACGTGGTGGTGCCGAATAACAGAAGCAACACCGTCACGGTCCATTCCGCCAGTGCGCCTCGAGGCGGCTCCCCACCCGGCATGACTGGGGGCGGAGCGGGCGTGATCGGCGTCAAAATGGTCTCTTCCTGCACTTCCGCTATTGTAGCGGTTTACTTCTGCGTCTCGAGCGTCCGCAGCTCAACGGACTCGGTCACGCTCGTTCGGTCGCGCGGATAGATCTCCAGACGGAAGCGAACGTTCTGCGTCGAATTGCGGTATAGCGCACCGCCCCGGCTCAGGTCTTCCGCCTTGAGTTCGACGTCCTTGGCGTTTTCTCCGTCCTGGATGTGCAGCACTGCGCGCTTGGCCGCCCGGAACGCGGCAGCCTCCGAATTCCACTTCAAATGCAGACTGTCACCGAATTGGGCAACTGTCAGCTCCAGAGTGTAGGGGTCCGGCGGCGCGGCCGCGTTCTGTTGGCCGCGGTAGGTCAACGCGATCTGAAATCCAAGTACCACCCCGAGCAGCAGGAAGATGAACGAAAGCGGTATCCAAAACCACCCCGTGCGGGCCTTGACGGGCGGCGTAGTGGGCTCCGCCTCATCGATATCGATAGGGTCAACCTCGGGGCTCGCCTCGTCGTTCCGGGTCAGCAATGGGGCACTCACGATGGGCTCTTCAAGGGCCGCACTCGGTGCGCCGTTTTCGGCTTCCGGTGCGGTCTCTCCTCCGTTTGACTTCGGGCCGGGCCCTCGGCGCGCCGGCTTGCCCCCACCCATCTCTTTCCGGCGGAACGGGAAGGCCGCCGGCCGGCTCTCGGTCGGAAACCGGCCGTCTTCCCGCAGGAAGAACGTAGCTTCGCTGGCGCGCGTCGCATACGGCTTCACTTGCAGGCAGATGGCGCTGGCGCCCGGCAGGCGGGTCTCCAGAATATCGAGATCCTCGGGGCTCAGTTGCAGCACTTCCCGGGTGTTGCTGCGGTAGTAGCCCACCACGTAGATCCGCTTGTCCGGTGCCGGCCGCCAGCGCTCCAGCGCCTCGTCAAAGGCCTGCATGTCCTTCTCGGACAGCAGGTAGGACGGTCCGCGCAGGTACTCGCACGCCACTGCGACGAAATCCTCGATGCGAACCACCGTCCGCTCGCCTACCTCCGCGCTCCCCAGCAGGATGCCCCCCACTTCAGCGCCTCGTTTGGGGACTGCGCCGAAGCCCCGCATAATCTCAAAACTCAGCCGGTCCACCAGATCGAAGTCAATGAAAATCGTGGCCGGCCGGCCGGGCACATGCCACTGAAATGTGGTCCCGGAGACCGCCTCGGAGTCTCGCTCCTGTTCCGCTTGAGATGATATTGGTTCCATATGAAGACTTTCGTTCGACCGCCCGCCGGCCTGCCCAGATGACTTAAGCATAATTCATCGCTGCTCAGCTATCGGCAGATCCTGCTTATTTCATGAGACCTCACGGTCCCGATCCGAATAAGATAGAGGCAATGTCCGGAGTACTCTACATTGTGGCCACGCCGGTCGGAAATCTCGGCGATATGACCTATCGGGCGGTGGAAACCCTCCGCTCCGTCTCCCACATCGCCTGCGAGGACACCCGCCAGACCCGCAAACTGCTCGACCATTTCGGCCTCGCCGGCCACCTGGTCAGCTATCACGAACACAATGAGGCCGCGCGGACCTCCGAGATTCTGGACTGGCTGGAATCCGGCCTCAGCGTCGCCCTTGTCTCCGACGCCGGTACGCCGCTCATCTCCGATCCGGGCTTCCGCGTCGTCCGCGCGGCTGTGGAGCGGGGCCTCACCGTCGTCCCGATTCCCGGCGTCTCCGCCGTCATCGCGGCGCTCTCGGCCTCCGGCTTACCTACAGACGAGTTCCGCTTCTGCGGCTTCCTGCCGCGCAAGCAGGGTGAACGGCGCCGCCGGCTGGAATCGCTGGCTGGCGAAGAGATGACGATGGCTTTCTATGAGGCGCCCCACCGGATCATCGAGACCCTGCGTGACATTGAGGAGACGCTGTTCGATCCACCCGTTGTGGCGGCCCGCGAACTGACCAAACTGCATGAGGAGTTCCTCCGCGGCCCCGCCTCGGAGGTGCGCACCACGCTGGAAAAGCGCGACGCGGTGAAAGGCGAGTTCACCGTGCTCGTCGGCCGCAGTGAGCGCCGCGCACCCACCGATGAGCCGGTCGCCGATGCGGTCAAACGTTGGGAAGCCACCGGCCTGGCGCGCATGGATGCCATCAAGGCCGTCGCCAGGGAGCGCGGTCTCCCGAAGCGCGACGTCTACCGGATCGTCGAGGGTCTCTAGCCGCCGCTCGGCGACGTCCAGAGGTCCTTGACGCTCGCCACTTCCGACCGCAGCTTCTCCACGTCCGTCAGCCGGCCCTCCAGAAACTGGAGTCCGTCCATCAGCCACACTGCCAGCGCCGGTGCCGGCAAACTGTACACCACTCGCCGCCCTTCCCGCCGCTCGCGCACCAGGTGCTGCGCCCGCAGGATCGCAAGATTCTGAGATACGCTGGAGTGCGTGATGCCCAGGATCCGCTGGATGGCGTTCACGTCCAATTCCCGATCACGCAACTCCTCGATGATCCGCACCCGGTGCGGGTGCGACAGGGCGTTGAGCAGGGTCGCCAACTCCTTTGCGATAATGGCTCTGGCTGGAATGGATCGGTTCCTCCCTCAGCCTGAGTATGAACCACGCCCGATTAAAACGCAAATATTTGAATCTCTGTACATGCCTGAATCGCCACGCCCCGGCCGGGCATCCCTGACGTAGTGCCTGAAGCTGTACCCCGCTCCCAGTCCATCTATCATGGCGTCCATCCCTGGCACCGCTTGAGGGCGATGTTGCGCCTGGAATCGACGGACCTTTGGATTGCTGCCGTCTACTCCGCCGCCATCGGGCTGGTTTCCCTGGTCCTGCCCGTGGCCGTGCAGGCGTTGGTCAATACGGTCGCATTCGGCACACTGCTGCAGCCTCTGGTGATTCTGACGTTATTCGTCTTTGTGGCGTTGTGCTTTGTAGCGGTGCTGAACGCCTACCGGCAGTGGGTTGTGGAATTAATCCAGCGCCGGGTGTTCGTCCGCATGGCGGGTGCCGCCGCTGACAAGTTGATCGGGGCTGAGCACGACGCCTTCCAGGAGCAGCACGGGCCGGAACTGGTGAACCGGTTCCTCGACGTTGTCACAGTTCAGAAGGCCGCCTCCAGCTTGCTGGTGGACGGCTTGTCCGTGGTCTTCCAGACCATGATCGGCATGATTCTCCTGGCCGTCTACCATCCCTGGTTGCTGGCTTTCGACGTGATTCTGCTGATCGCTATCCTGATCGTGATCTTCCCGCTCGGCACAGGAGCCATCCCGACCAGCGTGAAGGAATCGAAGGCCAAGTATGCGCTGGTGGCGTGGCTGGAAGAGATTGCGCGTCATCAGGTCGCCTTCAAGCGGCCCGCCGGCGCCGATTTGGCGAATCAGAAGACCAACCAGTACGTGACAGAGTACCTGACCTACCGGGGCAGGCATTTTCGCATTCTCATGCGGCAGATCGTTGGCTCATTCCTCCTGCAAGCCGTGGCCAGCGCCGTGCTGTTGGGCGTGGGCGGATGGCTGGTGATAGACCGGCAGTTGACGCTGGGCCAACTGGTGGCGGCCGAACTGGTGGTGGCGCTTGTGGTCAGCGGCTTCACCAAACTGGGCAAGCATCTGGAGACGTTTTACGATCTGATGGCAGCCACCGACAAGCTAGGCTACATCGAGGACCTGCCCGTGGAGCGGACTACGGGTGAGACACTGCCGCACGGACTTCGGGGCGCCGCCATTGAATTGAAGGGCGTCGAAGTCACGGCCGGGCAGCGCGGCACGCTGCTGCAGAACGTAAACCTGCGGCTCGAACCAGGTGCGCGGGTGGCCATCGTGGGCGGGACGGGTTCCGGCAAAAGCACGCTGGTGGATCTGCTGTATGGCCTGAAATCCCCGCGCGCGGGTGTCGTGGAAATCGACGGCTGGGACCTGCGCGACATCCGGCTGGGCGATCTCAGGAGCCAGATTGCCCTGGTGCGCCACCCGGAGATCTTTGAAGGCAGCCTACTGGAGAATCTGCGCCTCGGCGACGAGACGCTGGACACGCTGGAAGCCCGGACTGCACTGCAGCAGGTGGGTTTGCTCCACAGCGTGTCCCAGCTACCGGACGGAGTCAATACGCGTCTTCGGACCGGCGGCCTGCCCCTTTCACCGGGTCAGCGCGTCCAACTGGAACTCGCCCGGGCCTTGTTGCACAAGCCGCGCGTGCTGATCCTGGACGAAAGCGTGGACTTGTTGGATGGCTTGCCGGAGCGCGAAATGCTGCTCGACTTTCTGTTTGACGTGCAGATGCCCTGGACATTGATTGTGGTCAGCCACAGCCAGGACATCCTGGACCGCTGCCAGGTGGCCTACCAGTTGCAGAACGGGACGGTGGTGGAGGTGAAGCGATGATTCGCCAGTTGCCCGCCATGCAGCTTGCCGGCTCCTCCCACTCAGCCCGGACCCTGGCCCTGATCCTGACGTTGATCTTCGTCGTGTTCAGTGTCGCCCTGGTCTTCACGCCGTGGCAGCAAAGCGTGTCCGGCATGGGCGGCGTCTCGGCCTTGACTCCGTTCGAGCGAACGCAAATGCTGAGCGCGCCGGTGGAGGGCCGCGTCCTGGCCTGGCACGCCTCGGAAGGCACGAAGGTGAAGACGGGTGACCTCATCGTCGAAATGACGGACAACGACCCGCAGATCCTGGAGCGGATCGGCAATGAGCGCGCAGCTGTCACTGACCGGAAGGGGAACGGCGAGAGCCGCGTGAGCGCGCATCAGGACCGCCTCGGACGGCTGGAAGAGTCGCGAACCAACGCCGTCAACGCGGCCCGCAGCCGGGTCCAGATGGCGATTGACCGCATCACCCAGAACGAGCAGGCTCAAACTGCCTCAGAGGAACGGCTCACCGCCGCCCGGTTGAATCTGGACCGGCAACGCGGCCTCATTAAAAGCGGGCTGACCAGCCAGCGGACTGTGGAACTGGCGCAGCAGGAGTTCGCGACGGCCGAGGCGGAACTGCGCCGGGCCCGCGCGGCGTTGAGCGCGGCTCGCAATGAGAAGCGGGCCATCGATGACGATCTGCTGAAGGTGCAGGCCGACGCCGAGGCGGCCATTGAGGGCGAGCGGGCCGCGTTAAACCTGGCGCGGGCCGAGGTGGCCAATATCCGGGCCGAGTTGCAGCGCATCGACGGACGTCTCTCGCGGCAGGAGTCGATGAAGATCCGGGCGCCCCGCAACGGCACCGTGATGCGGCTCCTGGCGCAGCCCAACAGCGAGTTGCTGAAACCTGGCGAGCCCGTGGTGCAGTTTGTGCCCGACACCTACGACCCGATCGTAGAGCTCTGGCTCAGTGGCATGGACATGCCGTTGGTGGCTGCCGGCGACAAGGTGCGGTTGCAGTTCAACGGGTGGCCGGCCATTCAGTTCGTCGGCTGGCCGTCGGTGGCGGTGGGCACCTTCGGAGGCGTCGTCAAGCTGCTGGACGCCACGGACACCAAAGAGGGCAAGTTCCGGATCCTGATTGCGCCGGATCCGGCTGACGAGGCGTGGCCGTCACAGAACTACCTGCGCCAGGGCGTGCAGGCCAAGGGCTGGGTACTCTTGCGCACGGTTCCCCTCGGCTGGGAACTCTGGCGGCGCTTCAACGGATTCCCGCCGATCATCGCCGAAAACGAAGCGGGCGTCAAAGGCGCCAAAGAGAACAAGGAGAAAAACAAGTGATGCGCTGGGCTGTCCTTCTATTGGGGGCCGCCTCCCTCGTCCAGGGGCAGGGTGTGCCGGCGCCCAAGGTGGAGGTGCCGGCTGGGCCATGGCTGAAGCTGGAGGAGGTGCTGGCCTCCGTGGACCGCCACTACCCGCCCCTTCTGGTGGCGATGCAGGACAAAGTGATCGCCGACGCGGACATCACCATGGCGGAGAGCCGCTTCGACATCGCGTTGAAGGGCGGCTATGACGGCGACTACCTGGGCTACTACCGGAATGACTACTTCAAGGCCGGCGTGGAGCAGGCCACTCAGTTTCAGGGCATGAGCTATTTCACCGGCTACTCCCTGGGTCGCGGTTCCTACCCATCCTATGAAGGGAAACGGCAGACCGACGAAGGCGGCGAGTACAAGGCCGGCGTGCGCCTGCCCACCCTGCGGGACCGCACCATCGATTCGCGCCGCGCGGAGTTGCAGAAGGCCACCCTCGGGCGCCGCATCGCGGACCTGGGCGTAGATCAACAGAGGCTGCTGATCGTCCAACTGGCCACCCGGCGCTACTACGACTGGCTGGCGGCCGGCCGGCGCTACCAGGCCGCCGCCGAGGTTCTGATTGTCGCCGAGCGGCGGGATCAGCAGCTCAAGGAGGCTGCCAGGCTGGGCCAGATTCCACAGATTGACGTCACCGACAATCTGCGCGCCATTCTAACGCGGCGGTCCCAAATAATCGAACTGCAGCGGGCCGTCGAGCTTGCCGCCATTGAGCTCTCGCTGTTTCTCCGCGACCAGCGCGGCGACCCGCGCCTGCCCTTGGCCTCCATGCTCCCGCCGGCCTTCCCCGCCATCCGGGCGTGGAGCGAGCAGCGCATGATGGACGATATCGAACTGGCCGTCAAACGGCGGCCCGAGATGCAGCGCTTTGCCATGCAGCGCGGCCAGGTGGAGGTGGATCGCAAGCTGGCGCGAAATCAGCTGATGCCCAATATGGACGTCGTGCTGAGCTACACACGGGAGTTGGGAGAACGGGTTGTGCGGCGCGGGCCCGACGAGTTGGAGCTCGCGTTGATCTTCGACATGCCCCTGCAACGCCGTTCGGCCAAAGGGCGGGATCAGGCCGCGCTGGCGCGCATTACTCAGTTCGATCAGCGCGAACGGTTCGCCAAAGACCAGGTGGTTTCTGAGGTGCGGGATGCGTACTCAGCCCTGTTGGCGGCCTACGGACGCGCACAGATTCTGCGCGAGGAGCTGGAAGTAGCCCGGCAGTTGGAGACCGCCGAACGCGTCCGATTCGAACTCGGGGAGGGCACACTGTTCCAGGTGAATCTGCGCGAGCAGGCCACCTTCGACACCGCCATCCGCGAGGTCTCCGCGCTGAGTGACTACTTCCGTTCGCTGGCGCTCTATGAGTTTGCAATCGGCGAGGCGTTGACCCGCCGCATCAGCGCCAACGCCCAGCCCTAGAATCCTCAAAGCGCCAGTTTGCCGTTGTAGACCATCTCCTTGAGCTTGAACTTCTTCTTGATCTCCATCGATCCGCGCTTGGTGGCGAACTCCACCTCTTTGTCTTCCAGTTCGATGGGATGAGTCTTGGCGAAGTGGAAGACGAAGGCCGGGGAGTTCTCCTTCGGCATGATCACCTTGACCGGGTGTACGCCTTCGTGCGCCTTCCAGGAAAGCGTCGTCGCTTCCACGATGCGCGCCTCGGCCTCTGGACCGCCACCCGGAGGGCCCTTTCGTTCGCCACCCTCGCCGGGAGGGCGTCCCCCTTCGCCGCCCATCCCGGGCATCTGGGGCATGATCACGGCCACCACGTAGGTTTCCTCTTCCTTCTCAATAAAAGCCTTGGCCTGCGCCGACGTATCGGCCTCTTTGCCCATCTTGGCGCGGACCATCGCCGCCTTGACCGGCGCGGCGCTCTGCCAGCGAATCAGGAAATTGATGGAAGGCACGCCGCCGCCCGACGGAGACATGTCGCCACCACCGGGCGCACCGCCGCCACCACCCATCCCGCCGCCACCACCCATCGAGCCGCCGGCCCCCACGCTGGCATCGCTCATGCCGCCACCGCCGCCCAGGCTGCCCCCGCCCCTGCCACCACGGCCTCCGCCTCCACCCGGACCACCGCCCATGTTCAGCGGCACGGACGCGTTTCTCGCCCAAGGCGAGTCCTGCATAATCCTTTGGACGTCCTTTTCCGTCCACTCGGAGAACTCCTTCGCCCACGGTTCGGCGGCGAATACCGGCAGCGGCACGGCGGCCGCTCCCAAAGCAAGCAGTAGCGAACGGCGGTCAACGGTTGACATAAGCGACCCTCCCTGGGCAATTGCCCATGACGGCAATATATCGCACTTCCAGGTAGGAATCACCGCGGACGCGGAAACACCCACCACTCGCCGATGACGAAGTTGAGCAGCGATGTGATGGTGATGGCCAGCACGTTGGCCGCCAGCACCGGCAGGTGCAGCATGCCCGCGAAGACGCGCATGAGGGCCAGGTTGCCCAGCAGCGATACCAGGCCGTTGCCGGCATGGAAGCGCACCAGGCGCGCGCCGGGCCGCGATCCGTCCTGGGCCCGGTCCCGCCACGTCCAGGCCATGTGCCAGGCGTAGTTGTGAAGCACGGCCGTTTCCACCGCCAGCGCCGTGGCCACCAGATAGTGCCAGCCGAACACGCGCGTGTAGAGCCAAAGCGCCGCCAGTTGCACGCCCACGCCCATCAATCCCACTGCGTTAAACTTCAGCCACCGCGCGCCCAGCTTCACCACTTCGTCTCTTCGCGATAGAGCTGCGCGGTGTGTTTGACCGTGAAGTAGAGCAGGATCGCCACCATGCCCACGGCGCCGCAGACGCCGCCCACGTCGTACAGCTTGTACTGCCGCCCAAACAAGTCCACCATCGGGCGCCACAGGACGAAGCCGTTGCCGATGATGAGCAGCACCCGCAGTTCAGTCGGGCTGAACGCGCCGGCGTTGATCTGGAACTTGCCGATCGTGTAGGTGGTCAGAAACGCTTCAATGCTCAGCAGAAGATAGGCAATCAGCAGCGCGGCGGCGATCGCCGGACTCATCAGGCCCGATAGGCCGAGGCCGCCGATCAGAAACACGGAGCCGATGCAATCCAGGATGTGGTCGAGATAGAAGCCGTAGCGCGGCCGCTGGAGGTCGCGGTAGCGCGCCACGGTGCCGTCCAGGCTGTCGCCGAACCAGTTGAGGATGAGAAAGACCACCACCAGCGCCAGCCCCGTGATGCGGTCGAAAGCCGAGTACCAGTAGGCGAAGCCAGCCGCCACCATGCCGAGGAATCCGATGGCCGTCAGATGATCCGAGTTGATCCACGCCGGCATGTGCGCGGCCAGCCACGCCAGAGCCCGCCTTTCCAGCGGCGACAGCAGGCTGGTCTGCTGCCGCGCCGCATGCTGGAACTCGCTCATGCCAGTACCAGCATCGCTTTCATATAGGCGATGGCGTAGGCGTAGCCGGCGTAACGGCCGCCCACCATGCCGGGGATGTGATCGGCGATGAGATTGCCCCGGAATTCCACTTCCTTGAGAGTGCGGATGATCTTCGACATGTCGTAGTAGCCGTCGTCGATGAAAGTCTCCACAAAGTGCGGCATGGGTGCGTTTACGTTGCGGAAATGCACCTTAAACAGCTTGTTTTGGAGCGAAAAGTAGCGAATTGTGTCCTCCGCGGAGCGTCCCATGCGCTTGCCGCCCTCCAGCCAGCACCCGCAGCACAGGCACATGCCGACATTGGGCGAGTTGGCGATCTCCAGCGCGCGGCGGTAGCCTTCGAAGTTGGAGAAGATGCAGCGCGGCACGCCCCCAAGCTCCACGGCGGGCGGATCGTCAGGATGGATCCCGATGCGGATGCCCAGTTCCTCGGCCACCGGGACCACCTGGCGAATGAAGTACTCGTAGTTGTCCCAGATCTCTTTTTCGCTGAAGCGGCGGCCGTGAGAAAGCTCGCCCTCAAAGACGTCTTTGATCCAGTAACCCTTCGGGTTCTTTGACGCATCGAAGGCGCGCGCGCTGGCGCCGCCGCGCGTGGTTTCGCGCTCGCTGCTCCAGATGCCGTTGCCCATGTGCGCGTACGTGGTGTAGTAGATGCCGGCTTCGGCCAGGTTGCGCAGGTACTGCTTGTACTCGGCGATCTTCTCCTCGCGCCCAGGCAGGTTCAGGGTGACCTGCGGCATGTTGTGCACGTTGGTGTTGCCGATGTTCCAGACTCGCAGCCCCACAGACTCCACCTTGGCCTTGACGCGCTTGAAATTGTCCAGCGTCGCGGCGGCCCCGCTGGTTCCGATGTTGACGTAGTGCACGCCGAGTTGGCGCACGAATTTGAGGTCGTCGTCGGAGG
>JBBQLF010000047.1:0-13492 GCA_038327695.1 Bryobacterales bacterium | reverse complement strand
GGTAGTTACATCGTCGCGCAGTGGGTCGCGGACCGCCGTGCCACGAACGCGCTCCGCTGAACGGCGCATCGCGGACGCGGTTGCGACCTTGGCAAGGGCACAGGGAGGGGCCTCCCGAGCGGAGTTCAAACGGCCGGTGTCTCACCGGCAGAATACGGTGCGGCGGAAGATCTCTCTGCTGCCGCCGCTAAGGATTGATGCACACTCTGATGTTCATCAGAGGCGTGCCATCAGTCTCGACTCCGCTCTGAAAACCGGGATCTGCCGCCCTTCCTCAGCGCCCAACGGCGCAATTGCGGAACCATCAAGATGCTGGAACCGGAAACACGTTTACAATCCGGCACCCGCGCCCACGGAGCCAACGGCGGGACCTTCTCGCGCCGAGCTTGTCGACGATAATGGTTTCTTTGCCAGCTCGGTGTTCCATCAAGTTCGCCCCCCCAGTCTCTCATCGGCTGATGCGGGACCACGAACTTGTCCCTCGCATGATCCAGGATCTGGTCCGGTGCTGGGACCAGCACAGCCTCTGCGATCGCCACTGACTCCTCGATCCGGGCGGCCGGTGACGCTGGCCTTGGCCGGCCCGCCGGACCCGGAGCCATCGCCAATAGAAACGCTGTGGATCGAACTGGCGTCGCGTCGGCTCTGTCGCCTCGCCGAAAGGGAGAAACCCTGGTGGCGACAACCAGGATTCAAAACACACATCGTGATCGGACGGCCTTTGTCTTCGTGCGGCAATCTACGCCCGCGCAGGTGCTCGAGCACCGGGAGTGCACGGAGCGGCAATATCATCTTCGAACCCGAGCCATCGAACTGGGTTGGCCGCCGAGCCGAGTGGAGGTCATCGACGGAGACCAGGGCCGCTCCGGCAGCACCGCAACACACCGCACCGGATTCCAGCCCTTGGTCTCGGAAGTGGGTCTGGGTAAGGTCGGGATCGTCTTCATGCTGGAGGCGTCTCGACTGGCACGCAACAACAGCGCTTGGTATCGGCTCATTGAGATCTGTGGTGTGAGCGGCACGTTGATCGCTGATGAGAGCGCGGTCTACAACCCCCGCGAGCCGAATGATCGCATCCTCCTCCTTGGCCTCGGCGTGAAGGGCACAATATCGGAGGCGGAACTGTTCACCTTGCGGACCCGGTTGTATGAGGGCCGCTGGAACAAAGCTCGGAAAGGGCTGCTGCCCTTTCCTTTGCCGGTCGGCTATGTGGCAACGGCGGATGGTGCCTGGGCTTTGGATCCGGACACCCAAGTTCGGGAGCGGCGCGCGTTTCTATTCGCATCCTTCCGTCGACAAGGTGCCGTTCGAGCAGTTGTGCGGGTTCTCAAACAACAGGGGCTGGAGTTGCCCATCGGTGCTGACGCGGACGCAAACGGCTACGACCATCCGGGTGCTTCGCTGGCCTCCACCACATAGGTCACTCCGGGTGGAGACGAAAGCAAGCCCGTTTCTGACCGGTCTGGCCAATGTGGCAATGTGGCAATGTGGCAATGTGGCAATGTGGCAATGTGGCAATGTGGCAATGTGGCAAAGAGATGTTCTGACTGGCGCCGGTCTCACATGGTGGTGTCCTGTTCGACACCCACAACGATCTCCGCCTCGCGGTCGACGCACTGTCCGGAGATTACCCACGTGATTACCTACGTGAACCCAATACGCTGGATGGCGGGGCAGTGTCCGGGTTTTAGAAAAACCGGGCGTACCCGAACTCAAGGAGGAAAATAACTTCCGCTTGACACCCCCGGCAGATTCCTGGCAGGGGACTCCTGCCGAGCGCAATAGCCGTGTGTTCAATAACTTGCAGCCAAGGTGAGCCGGAAGGAATGATCAGTGTGTTCAGAGCCCTGCAGTCCCCCGCAACCAACTCCCTACCTGTAGTGTGCAAACACTGACGGCCAGATGGGGCCAGATGTGTGGCCCTGTGACCCGGTCTGCCCCGTCACGCGGAACTTCAGAGTTTCCGCGTGTTTCCTCCAGCTCCAGTTTCCCCAACAGCTTCTTCTTAGCGGGGAGCCGCCCGCCACGCCAGCGCCCCGAACGTCACCACACTCTCCTCATCGATTTCCCAATGTTCGTAATGCCGCAACTGGCCCCGCGCCTCCGGCACGGCCTTCATGAAGGTGTACAGCGGCGAACTGCCGCACCACTTGAGATCGTCGTGCTGCGGCTGTACCAGGCTCCAGAAGCCCGCCGCGTCTCCCTCCACCAGGCGGTCAATCCGCTCCTTGTCCCGCGCGGCCACGCCCAGCATCTCACCCTGCTGTCCCCTCATGGCCGCCTGGTCGCCATAGCGCCGGCCCATGTGCGCCATGTCCACGCCCAGCACCCAGCACAACCGCTTCCCTTCCCTGGCATTCAACTCCCCCAGCGCTTCCAGAAACTCGCGCACGCCCTCATCGTCCTCCGGCGCGCCGCCCGCGTACAGGCTCCTGGCAAAGGGCCCGCATAAAATCGGCAGGATCTTGACCTCCGCGCCATACAACGCCTGGAGCATCACCACCTGGAACTCGATGGAATGCTCCACCGCGTGGCAGTAATCCTCCATCCTCGTAGCCCGGGGCGCCCGGGCTGCCAGCCAGTCCACCAGTCCGGTCTCGCTCCGCGCTGCGCCGAAGGGCGTTACGAAGCTCTTGCGGGTCAATCCGAAGCTCTCCGGAGCCCCATAGTGGGAGGTGCCCAGGACCACGAACACACGCTCGGCGTCAGCCGGCCCAAGCGCCCGGTAAGCTTGCCGGTAGGAGTCCCAGCCGCCGTCAGGGCTGGCGTGCGGCGCCGCTATGCCGATCAGTCCGCCCCCGCCCTCATCGGCCGCGCCCACGCGCTGATGCGCCATCCAGGCACTCAGCTCCTCCTGCTCCTCCGGGTAGGCGCCACCGGCATGAGCCGGCAACCGCTGCGTCTCGCCGGCGAAGGCGCCCTCCCGGGCCGCGCGCAGCTCTTCGAGCACTTCGCCTTCCACAAAACCGGCCTGCCGGAAGGCCTCCAGCAGCTGGTCCTGCACCTCGCCGATCCGCAGATCCTGCGTCATGTCCAACAGCACGCGCCTCATCTCGTCCTCGGTCTGCTCCCCGTCCATCATGCTCAGCAGCGGCACCAGGGGCGGCGGGATAATCAGCGTGACGTCGGAATAGTGGAACGGATCGCGGATCAGAAGTCCGGGCCGGTCTTCCACCGGAGACGGCATGAAATCCAGATCCATTCTCAGGCGGGGTAGTGGTTTCGACACCACTCCATCATAATGAGTCCATGGACCTGCTGGCTGCCCGCACAGTGTGGAGCGCCGGCCGCACCTCACACCATGCTTCTCCTCACCGCCACCCAACTCGAATCCGCCCTCAGCGGCCTGCCCGGATGGGCCGTCGTGGAAAACAAACTCCATCGCCAATACAGCTTCCCTGATTTCACGCACGCCTTCGGTTTCATGGCCACCGCCGCCACCGCTATCGAACGATTGGATCACCATCCCGAGTGGACCAACGTCTACAACCGTGTCACCGTGAACCTGTCCACGCACGACGCCGGCGGCATCACCGGCAAGGACATCGAGTTGGCCACCCTTTTGGAATCCATCGCGAAACGACTCCTATGAAGCACTTGCTCCTCGCCCTTCTGCCCGCCCTGCTGGCCGCCCAGCCTGCCTTTCGGGGTTCCGCCGATATCGACGCCGCTATCGAAGAGGCCATCGCGGCCGGCAAGATACCGGGCGCCGTCTGCCTGATCGGCCAACCCGGCCAGACGCTGCACCTGAAGGCCTATGGGCAACGCGCGCTGGTGCCCGCCCTCGAGCCGATGACGACCAACACCATCTTCGACGCCGCCTCGCTCACTAAAGTGGTGGCCACCACCTCCGCCGTCATGCGCCTTTTCGAACAGGGCAAAATCCGCCTGACCGACAAAGTGACGGTCTACCTGCCTGACTTCCAGAACGGCAAGAGCGACATCACGGTCCGCCAGCTCCTCACTCACTTTTCCGGACTCCGGCCCGATGTGGATCTCAAGCCCGAGTGGTCCGGCTACGACACCGGCATCTGGAAGGCACTCGTGGATCGGCCCATCGCCGAGCCCGGCGAGCGTTTGATCTACTCCGACATCAACTTCATCCTGTTGGGAGAAATCGTGCATCAGGTCAGCGGCAAACCGCTCGATCAATATGTGCGCGACGAGATCTTCCTCCCTCTGGGCATGACCGAGTCGGCCTTCAATCCCCCCGCCGCCTGGAGGCGCCGCATCGCACCCACTGAGATCTGGAATGGCAAGCCTCTGCGCGGCGTCGTGCATGACCCGACGACGCGCTTCATGGGCGGTGTGGCCGGGCACGCGGGACTGTTTACCACCGCCGCCGATCTGGCCCGCTTCGCGACCTTCCTGCTCAACCTCGGCGAACTCGACGGCAAGCGGCTGGTCTCCCCTCTCACCGTCAGAAAGTTTACTCAGCCCAACACGCCGCCCTCTCAACCCACGCTGCGAGGCCTGGGTTGGGACATCGATTCGCCGTTTTCCGGCAATCGCGGCGAGCTCTTCCCCATCGGCTCCTACGGCCACACCGGCTTCACCGGTACCTCGCTCTGGATTGACCCGTCCTCCCGGACCTTTGTCATCCTGCTCACCAACAGCGTCCATCCCAATCTCCGCCCGGCCATTACCAGCCTGCGCGGCCGCATCGCCACCATCGCCGCCGCGTCACTCGGCATCGACGCCCAGGGCGTCCTGGTCACCGGCTTCAACGAGCTGCAGCCCAGCCGCGCCATCGGACGCAACGCTGAAGTGATGACGGGCATCGACGTCCTGGCCGCCGGGAATTTCGCGCGCCTCAATGGCAAACGGGTCGGCCTCATCACCAACCACACCGGCCTCACGCGCTCCGGCGAACGCAATATTGACGTCATGCTGGCCGCCGGCGTGCAACTGACGGCGCTCTTCTCGCCCGAGCACGGTATCGCCGGCAAGGAGGATCAGGAAAACGTCGCCAACGCCAGGGACGCCAAGTCCGGTCTCACCGTCTACAGCCTCTACCGGGGCGCGGAGCGCAAGCCCTCCGCCGGGGCGATGGCCCGCATCGACGTGCTCGTCTTCGACATCCAGGACATCGGCACTCGCTTCTACACCTACCTCTCCACCATGAAGAACGCCATGGAGGCGGCCGCGGCCGCGCGCATTCCCTTCTACGTCCTGGACCGCCCCAACCCCATCACCGGCGCCCATGTGGAAGGCCCGATGATTGATGCGGCGGAGCTTTCATTCATCGGCTGTACATCCATCCCGCTGCGCCACGGCATGACGCTCGGTGAACTGGCGCGGATGATCAATGTCGAAGACAATATCAACGCCACCCTGGAGGTCATCGCCCTCAAGAACTGGCGCCGCGCCGATTGGTTCGATTCCACCAACCTCACCTGGGTCGATCCCTCCCCCAACATGCGATCCCTCTCCGCCGCCCTGCTCTATCCCGGTATCGGCCTGATCGAATACGCCCGCAACTACTCCGTCGGCCGCGGCACCGATAGCCCCTTCGAACAGATCGGCGCCGATTGGATCAACGGCGCCCAACTTTCCGCCTACCTCAACAAACGCATGGTGCCCGGTGTCCGCACCTATCCCACGCGCTTCACGCCGTCCGCCTCCAACCTCAAAGGAAAACTCGTGGAAGGCGTGCGCTTCGTCGTCGTGGACCGCGAGTCGTTCTCCTCGGTGCGCCTCGGCCTGGAGGTGGCCGTGGCCCTGGAGAAGTTGTACCCCGGCAGGATTGACTTCCCCGCCTCCCGCCGCCTCATCGGCTCCGCTGCCGTCGTCGAGGCCATTCAGAAGACGGAAGACCCCCGCAGCCTCGAACCCCGGCTGCAGGAGGGCCTCCAGGATTTCCTCCATGTCCGGACCCGGTATCTGCTTTACCAATAACGGCGAACGTAAATCGGGCACGGAACTGCTGAAATCAGCGCCGTGCCCGTCCAATTCAACCTGCCGTTTCCTCGATTTCCCTACTCGCTCTGTACCGGCGCCGCCTTCGGCGGCCGGCCCCGCTTCTTCGGCGCCGGCTTCTCATCCTTTTCAGGCTTATCTGCCTTTGCCTCGTCTTCCTGCTTTGACTTCAGGGCAGCCATCCAGGCTGGAGGGCGCCCACGGCGCTTGCCTTGCCCGCGTGCCAAACGCTCCAGCGTGACAATCGCTTCCTCAATGGCTTCCCGCTCCTGGCGTAAATCCGCCAGCATTTTCATGATGTCCATAGTGCGTGCTCCCTGCTAGATTCGCCAGCCGGGTCTGATCAACCTCACCGAGCGGTTCCGATTCCAGAACAGATCTCGTGGCCAGTGCGTGTCTATTCAGTGTTGTACCGTATTTTCCAGGCCATTACAAGCACTTTGTTCTGAAACCAGAACAGGACCGCACTTTTTTTTGCGTTCTCCTCAGCGAGAGGCGCCATTTGCGCCCTTTTTAGCCCGCCAGTACCAGTAAAACGGCAATCCCAATGCTATTAGTACTAGGCCAAGCACGGATTCCCGAGGCGAATTCTTGAGTGTAAAGAACACCAACAGAGCCGCCACCAGCACAAACAGCACAGGAACGACCGGATAGCCCACCGTACGATAGGGCCGCTCTGCGTCCGGAAACTTCCGCCGCAATACGATCACCGCCGCCGTCGCCATCCCGTAGAGTATCCAGCTCGGAAAAATCACCAGCGTCAGTAATTGATCGTATCGTCCGCTCAAAACCAGTACGGCCGACCAGCCGCTTAGTGCCAGAATGGAAAAGACGGGCGTGGCATGAGTTGCATTAACTTCGGCAAAACGCCGGAAAAAGTAGCCATCCCGCGCCAACGCGTACGGCACCCTGGAACCGCTCAGGATGGAGCCGTTCAGCGCCGCGAAGATGGAGATCATGGCCGCAATGGAGACGGCGTTGGCCCCCCAGCTTCCGGTCACCCGTTGCATCATCACCGCCGCCACCCGATCGGCCCCGGCCACTTCCGCGGCGCTCAGGACGTGGAAGTAGGCGATATTGGTCAGCAGGTAGATCACCACAACACCGGCTGTGCCAAACACCAGCGCCCGCGGCAGATTCCGCTGCGGATTCTGCACTTCGCTGGACACCATGCTCACGTTGTTCCACCCGTCGTAGGCCCACAATGCCGCCACCAACGCCGCAAAGAAGCCCGCGATTCCGCCCGTCGCCCCCGCATGCACGCCCCCGGCATTGACAACCCCGCCACTGCCCAACAGTCCAAACGCGATGATGCCGCCGATCAGGGCGACCTTCAAGACGGTCACCCCCACCTGCACACCGCCCCCCACTTTGACGCCGAAGCAGTTCAGCACACCCAGAGCGGCAATGACACCGATCGCCAGCAACTGCCCCAGGCGCACATCCAGCGGGCCGCCCCCATCCCCCAGCGGAATCGGGATCTGGAACGCCACCCGCTCCAGTTCCGGACGGAAGTTCGCCAGATAGTAGAAAAACCCCGTGGCCAGAGTCGCCACGGAGCCGCTCTTGGCCACCCACATCTGCGTCCAGCCGTACAGGAAGCCCCAGAACGGCCCGTAGGCGGCCCGTAGGTAGTTGTACTCCCCGCCCGCCTCCGGCATCATGGCGGCCAGTTCCGCGTACGTCAGCGCCCCCGCCAGGGAAAGGACCCCGCCAAAGACCCATACCGCGAAGACGATCCACGGATCGCCCACCTCCAGAATCATCCGTTTCGGCACCAGGAAGATCCCGCTGCCGATCACGGTTCCAACCACAATCGAGGCAGCGCCCCACACGCCCAGATCGCGGCGCAAACCCGTCACAGCTCTTACTTCAGCCACGCGCCGTCCCCTCTTTGCCGTCGTCCATCACCAGCGATGCCAGCACCGCCATGCCCGCCGTGACGCTGGTCCCAATCAGCACGTACCAAGTCCAGGCGATGGGCGTGCCGAACTTCACAAAGAGATTGACGCCGATCCCGGCCGCCATGCCCACCATGGCGGCCCGTTCGCCCACCCGCTTCGTCAGCACGCCCACCAGGAACACTCCCAGCAGCGCTCCGTAAAGGATCGACGCGATCCCCAGTCCCGCCTCCAGAACCGAGTTCACACGGCGCGCCGCCAAACCGATCACGAACAGGATGGCGCCCCAGACCAGCGTCGAGCGCTTCGCCAGCTTCAGGTAGTGGCTCTCCTCCCGGCCGGGGTGGCGCAGTTGGTAAAAATCCATGATGGTGGTGGAGGCCAGAGAGTTCAGCGCGGCGCTCAGATTCGACATCGCCGCGGCCAGGATCGCCGCAATCACCAGGCCCGACACGCCCACCGGCAGCGAATTCCAAATGAATTGCGGATAGATCCGGTCTGCCGGCTTCGGCGGCTGCAGTCCGCTGTTGCCGTAGTAGACCCACAGGATGATGCCGATCGTCAGAAACAGCGTGAACTGGAAGAAGATCACGAACCAGCTCGCAAACAGGGCCTTGCGCGCGTCGCCTTCCGTCTTGGCCGAAAGCAACCGCTGCACCATCAACTGCTCGGTGCCGTGGCTGGCCGTTGTCAGAAAACAGCCGCCCAGTATGCCGGCCCAGAACGAATACTGGCGCGAGAAGAACTCCAGGCTCCATTCGAAGCGGAAATCGAAGATCTGGAATTTCGCCGCCTCACCGGCCTTTTGCGCTACCTCGGCCCAGCCCCCGGGAATCTGATGGAGGATCACGAACAGGCTCACAATCGCTCCGCCCACGTAGAGGAACATCTGGACTACGTCGGTCCAGATGACCGCCGTCATGCCGCCCTCGAACGTGTAGAACAACGTCAGGCACACAATCACGGCGATAGAGGCAATCTCACCGGTCCCCAACACGATGGAAATCACAATCGAGATCGCGAACACTCGCACACCCTCGGCCAGCGCCCGCAGCAGGAGAAACGTGCCGGCGGTCAGTCTCCGCAGCCTGAGGCCGAAGCGCCGCTGCATCAGCTCATAGGCGGTGTACAACTCACCCTTGAAGTAATGCGGAAGGAACAGAAACGTGATCACGATGCGCGCCAACAGATAGCCCAGAACCACCTGCAGGAAGCCGAGATTGCCGTAAAAAGCCAGCGCCGGCGTTCCGATAACGGTCAAAGTCGACGTCTCGGCCGAGACGATGGAAAACCCGATGGCCCACCAGGGCGTGTTCCGTCCGCCCAGAAAGTAGTTCTTCAGGCTGGTCTGGGTCTCTTTGAACTGGGCACCGAACCAGGTGATCCCGATGAGATAGACCACGATCACCGCGATGTCGACGTAACGCATTAGCTCATGATTCTACCATCAGCAAGCCCGCGCACCGCCCCCAATGGCTCACGGAGCGGGAACAAAATAGATACCTGCTGCATCTAACCGGTCATCAGTACTATGATGTTCCTTTGTGGTGCTGTACCGAAGGGCTTGCGGCGGTCCGGAATCTTCGGCTATACTCCGCAATTGCTACGCTTGTGACGCGGAATGGGTTTCGGTCACTCTGCTGGGCTCGCTTGGCGTGTAACGGACCCGAACTTTAGGAGGCATGTGGTGCTCTTTTCTTTCAAGCGCGCGATGACAGCCATCGCTCTTGGCTCGCTTTCTTTTGTGACTGTCTGGGCGCAGGCTCAGCAGAAGGGCTGGAAGGATCGCGCCGAATACGATCTTGTCCAGCAGATCGGCAAGGAAACGAACAATCAGACGAAGCTCGACCTTCTCAAACAGTGGAAGGAAAAATACCCTACCTCTGATTGGAAGGACGAGCGGTACGCTCAGGTGATCGCCACCTATCAAGCCATGGGCAACGCCAAGGGCATGATGGAGATCGCCAGGGAGCAGGTCGCCGCCGACCCCAAGAGCTTCACCGGGCTGTATTACCTGAATCTCCTGACGCTCTCCATGAACGACACGGCCGAAGGTGCGCTCGATCAGGGAGAAAAGGCCGCCAGGAGCTTCCTCGGAATCATGGATGATTTCTTCAGTCCGGCTAGAAAGCCGGCGGCCGTCACCGATGACCAGTGGAAGAAGGAGCGGTCCAACTCAGAGGCTATCGCCTATAAGACCCTGGGCTGGGTCGCCATGAACCGCAAGCAGTACGAGGACGCCCACAAAAACTTTGTGGAAGCTCTCACACGGAATCCCGCCGAGGTGCAATGCGCCGTCTGGGCCGGTACCTCCAACGTGCGCACCAAGAAACTGGACCGCCAGGGCATCGCGCTTTACTTCTTCGCCCGCGCCGCGGTCTACGATGGCCCCGGCGCGCTGGCGCAACAGCAGCGCGACCAGATGAAGGCCTCGTTTGAGAAAAACTACATCAACTTCCACGGCGACAATACCGGCATGGCCGAGATGTTGGCCGCGGCCAAGGCGAGCCCCGTCCCTCCCGCCGATCTGAAGCTGGAATCCAAGGATGAGATCCTCGCCAAGAATGAGGAAGAGCTGAAGAAGACCAACCCCAACCTGGCCCTCTGGATCAGCATCAAGCGCCAGCTCACTGCCGAGACCGGCGCGGCCTACTTCGGATCTGATTTGAAGGACCACCAGATCCCCGGCGGCGCTGAAGTCGGCGGAACCAAGATCGTGAAGTTCAAGGCCAGTGCCGTCAGTTGCGACGCGCCGAAAAAGGCCAGGAAGGTGATCGTTGGCATCTCCTCGCCGGACATGAGCGAGATCACACTCGCCCTGGCGACACCCATCGCGGCCTGCCCGGAAAAAGGTGCCGCCATTGAATTCGATGGATCGCCCAGCGAATTCACCGCAGACCCCTTCAACCTCACTTTCGCCGTCGAAAACAAGGACGTCATCGGTCTGCCCGCTGCGGCCGCCCCGCCTGCCGCCAGGAAGGCCGCTCCCGCCGCAGGCAAGAAAGCCGCCCCGAAGAAGTAGCGGCGCCCTCGCCGCCAAGACTCACAGAAGGGCGAGCCCCCCGGGCCCGCCCTTTTTCTTTTCCTCAGTGCCTGCCAGCACCAGTCCGTAGGTCACACGATCCCAGAATCCCAATTCCTGCCCGCTCCGCTCCATGGCGTCCAGGTACTCGACAAAGCGCTGCGCCGTCGCCGGCACCTGCCGCAGCGGCGAAACCGCGGCGGAGCCGGCTACCAGCCCAGCCACCGTGATTGCCGTGAGGATTGCCCGTCTCATATCTCTAAAGACGAGGAAAACACCCTCCAGGTTGGGCGGACGAAGCCTAAGTTGTGTAAACTCCCGCGCAGCCGCCCCGGCCAGGCGCACTGCGGTCAGCCCAGAGCAGTCCTGAGGTCTGCGAACAGTCTCCGCGCCGCGGCTGCATCGCCCGCCATCGCGCGCCACTGCCCCCCCTTGGCCACAAACCACGCTTCGCCATCCCGATCCACCAGGGCCGCGAAGCCGCCCTTCTCCGTCAACTGGCCCGGTGACCCGATGGAGCCAAAGCCCTCGCCACGCCGCTCCACCAGCACCACACAACCATCCCGCGAGAACACGAAGTGCGTCGGCACCTCCGGCGTGGGTATCATCACGATGCCGGACGCGGCGATCTTCTCCAGTTGCATCAGGACCAGGGGTGTCACCAGCATCGCTTACATCTTGTAACGGCCAAAATCCTCGTCGTTCAGCCCCTCCAGCCAGCGCCGCAACTCCTCGTTCGACACTTTGTCGGAGACCGTGGCGGTCGACTTCGACGTCCGCAGCACCTGCTCGTCCACATAGATCGGACAGTCCAGCCGCAACGCCAGGGCCAGCGCGTCGGACGGCCTCGAATCGATCGAGATCATCGCGCCGTCTTTCTCCACCCAGATTACGGCGAAGAACGTGTCATCCCGCAACTCGTTCACCACCACCTTGCGCACTCCGGCTTCCAACCCCATCAGCACGTTCTTGATCAGGTCATGCGTCATCGGCCGCGGAGTCGAGACCTTCTCAATCTCCAGCGCAATCGCGTTCGCCTCGTAGATCCCCACCCAGATCGGCAGTATCTGTCCCCCATTGGCGTCCTTCAATATCACGATCGGCATGTTCGTCACCGGGTCCATCATCAGCCCCCGGATTTTCATCTCGACTTCCATATGATCGCCTGCCTTTCCTTACACCGGAATAGCACACTCGCCCACCAGGCTGTTTGGCCCGGCCCGCGTCACCCGCACCGGCAGGTACGCCCCCATCGTCGGCGCCTGCTCCACCTGCTCTGCCATCACAAAATTCAGCGTCCGATTCTGGGCCGTCCGCCCAATCCACTGGCCCGTCGAGCGATTGAAACCCTCCACCAACACCTCCTGCGTCGCGCCGATCAGGGCCGTGTTCTTCCGGATCTGAATGGCCCGTTGCTTCTCCTGCAGGATGGTCAGGCGCCGCCCCTTCTCGTTTTCGTGGATGTGGTCTTCCAGCGCCAAGGCGCTCGTGTTCGGCCGGGGCGAGTACTTGAAGCTGAAGATCGAGTCGTACTCCACCTCATCCAGCAGCCGCAGCGTCTCCTCGAAGTCCTCTTCCGTTTCTCCAGGAAATCCGACGATCACGTCCGTGGAAATGGCGATATCCCGTTTGGCCCTCTTCATCCACTCGATGCGCGTCATGTACTCGTCCCGCGTGTACTGGCGCGCCATCGCCCGCAATACCCGCGTCGAGCCGCTCTGCACCGGCAGATGCACCTGATTGCACAGCGTCTCCTGCCGGTCAATCGCGTCCACAATGTCCTTGCCGAAGTCGCGCGGGTGCGACGTCGTGAAACGGACGCGCCGGATGCCCCCCACCTGCCCCACCGCCTCCAGCAACCGCGCGAAGTTCCACCCGGCCGCCGACGGATCCCGGTAGCTGTTCACATTCTGGCCCAGCAGTTGGATCTCGCTGTAGCCCTGCCCGGCCAGGCCGCGCGCTTCCCGCAAGACGCTCTCAGAGGTTCTGCTCCGCTCCGGCCCGCGCGTGAACGGCACCACGCAGTACGCGCAGCTCTTGTCGCACCCTTCGATGATGGTGATGTACCCCTTGTGCGGATTGTCCCGGCGCGTGACCGCGGTCTCAAAGGTCTCCTCCGTTTCCAGGCTCAGGCCGGTCACCCGGCGCTCGCCCCGCTCCAGTTGCACCAGCATCTCACCCAGCTTGGTGTAGCTCGCCGAACCGGCCACCAGGCTGACATGCGGGGCCCGCTCAAAGATCCGCTCGCCTTCCTGCTGCGCCACGCAGCCGATCACCCCAAAGATCTTGCCCTTGGTGCGTTTGTTGCCGTCCAATCGGTGAAAGACCTTCTGTTCAGCCTTGTCGCGAATGCTGCAGGTGTTGTACAGCACCAAGTCCGCTGCCTCCACCGTGTCAACCTGCGCGTAGCCGCGCTCCTCCAGCGTCCCGATCACCTTCTCGGAATCGTGAACGTTCATCTGGCACCCAAACGTCTCTAGGTAAAAGCTCTTCATCGCCCTCTCTAATCTCCATTGCACGGACGTGTGCGTGTTCGTCGCGGCCCCCGCACAAGTAGAAGCTCTTCATCGCCCTCTCTAATCTCCATTGCACGGACGTGTGCGTGTTCGTCGCGGCGCCCGCACAACTAGAAGCTCATCATCGCCCGATC
>JBBQLF010000046.1:0-13570 GCA_038327695.1 Bryobacterales bacterium | reverse complement strand
GTCCATCTCGTGTTCATAGAGGCGCGCGCGGAGCTGCTTCATGGCCGTGGCGCGGTTCTTGTGCTGGCTGCGCTCACTCTGGCACTGCACGACGATGTTGGTGGGGATGTGCGTGAAGCGCACGGCGGATTCGGTGCGGTTCACATGCTGGCCGCCGGCGCCGGATGCGCGAAAGACGTCAATACGGATGTCGTCGATCTTGATGTCGATTTTGACGTCGTCGTCGATGAGCGGAATGACGAAGACGCTGGCGAAGGAGGTGTGGCGACGGGCGGCGGAGTCAAACGGCGAGATACGCACCAGACGGTGCACGCCGATCTCGCTCTGGAGCATCCCGAAGACGTTTTCGCCGTCGATTTCGACGGTGGCGGACTTGATGCCAGCGCCTTCCCCCTCCAACCGGTCCGTGACATCGGCCGGGAAGCCGCTGCGCTCAGCCCAGCGGAGGTACATGCGGAGCAGCATCTCGGCCCAGTCCTGGCTTTCGGTGCCGCCGGCGCCGGGGTGGATGGTGACGATGGCGCCGCAGTGATCGTTCTCACCCGAGAGCAGCATGGTGGTCTCCAGGTGATCCACCATCTTGCGCAACCTGGCGAGCTCGCCGGTGAGTTCGGCGGAGACGTCCTCGCCTTCGCGGCCCAACTCGAAGAGCGTTTCGATGTCGCTGGTGAGCGTGGAGACGGCGGTATCCTGGCCGACTCCGTCTTCCAGGCGCTTGCGCTCCTGCATGAGTTTCTGGCTGCCTTCCGGGTTGTTCCAGAAGTCCGGCGCAGAGATCCGCGCTTCAATCAGTTCCAGTTGTTTCCGTTTCGCCGGGACGTCAAAGATAGCTCCGCACAGCTTCCGACTGCTGGCGGAGCGATACATAGTCCCGCTCGAGTTCGTCGAGGGTCATATGGACTATGGTAGCAATCCTCGCCAGGGGGTTCCCATGAGCCCCCCAAATTGGGTACACTGCTAGAGTTGCAAGAAACCATTCAGATGAAGATGTCCTGTTTGATCGGGTTCGTATTCCTGGCGCTCGGCGTACTGACGGGCGCCGGCGAGGTGCAGGCGGCTGCCTTAAAGTCGGCCCCTGCACCGGCCAAGGCCGTGCGGAAGCCCGTCGCGCAGAAACCGGCGGCCCGGAAGCCGGCCGTGCGGAAGCCGGCCGTGCGGAAGCCGGTTGTGCGGAAACGCGCCGTAAAACGCCGGGCCCCGGTGCGCCGGGTAACAGCTACCCCCACTAAGCCGAATCCACTGCTCGCCGGTGTGGTCCCGCTTTCTCCTCTTCTGGCCCCGCAGTTTCCTCCGTTGGCCCCGCCACCGCCGATCAGCGGCACCTGTTTCAGTTGCGCCGATCCGCTGCTGGCGACGGCCTACTCTTTATTGGGAGTGCGCTACCGCCTGGGCGGAGCGAGCCCGCAATACGGATTCGATTGCAGCGGGTTCACCATGTACACCTACAAGACGACGTTGAACGTGCCGTTGCCTTCCTCGGCGCCGGCGCAGTTCCAGGTGGGCATCCCCGTGGACAAGCGTGAGCTGGTACCGGGGGACTTGGTGTTTTTCCGGCCGTACAAGCGGGGCTGGCATGTGGGGATGTATGTCGGCGACGACTCTTTCATCCACGCGCCGAATCGCCGGCGCACCGTCTCGGTGACGCGAATGAGCGATCCGTACTGGCGCGCGGCGTATGTGGGCGCGCGGCGGATTCCGGCGGTTCAGACGGAAGACCCGGCCACCGTGGAACTCAGCTCGAACAACTAGGCAGCTCCAGCAGATAACCATTTTTGCCGGCGTTGACACCCTGGGTGCGTCCGATGCGTGTCTGGCGCCCGGCAGCTTCGTGAATGTGCCCGCAGCAGAAGTGCGCCGGCTGCTCCCGGTCCAGAAAGTCCCGGACGGCAGAACTGCCGAAGTGGCGGCCCGGCCCGGCTTCGTCCAGCGCTGTATCGAGCGGCGGGCAGTGGCAAATCAAGACCAGCGGCTGGAGGCCGGCGAAGGCGCCCAGGTGCGAGGCCAATTGCGCTTCGGTCTCTTCGCCCGGCGTGTCGAACGGCGTGGGGTTGGAGTGGCCGAGCCCGGCGATGTGCCAGCCTTCGGACTCGAAGGATCGGCCGTGCAGAGGGCTGAGGCCGTATTTCTCGCAGAGCAGCTCGATGCCGGTGGCGTGTTCATGGTTGCCGGGCAGGACGTACATCCGGCTGGCGCGTTCGCGCAGGATAGCGCCGGCTTCATCGAGGCCGCGGTTCCACGTGGCCAGGTCGCCGGCGGCGACATAGTGATCGGCCTCGATGGTCATGAGGCGCCGGAGGGCGATCCAGTCATTGTGGATGTCGGAAAAGACGAGGAGGCGCATACTCCCTGGATTGTAGAAGGTTGTGGCGCAATCGCGACGGACCGTCCGTGGACGGGGCCGGCGATTGCGCTCAGACAACCACCCGTCCGGATACGGATCCGTCGCGGGTGCGCGACATGAAAGTGGAGTGGTCCGTACCCAATCAGAGCCGCGACCGTAAGGGAGCGTCAGAATTGGGGTACTCATACGCCAGGATTTCCTCGATTGGCCGGGCATTTCGTGACTCCTCCACTTTCATGTCGCGCACCCTCCGTCGCTCGCGATATTGCACCCGCGCTCCGGGCTGATATACTGAGATTGTTCGTGGCGCCATCGTCTAAGGGTTAGGACGGAGCCCTCTCAAGGCTCTAATAGGGGTTCGAATCCCCTTGGCGCTACCAACTTCCCGCCTGTTTTCAACTTTTTCACCTATAGTTTGCTCTGCTCCCTCCTCGCCTTTTGGGGGCCTTTCCGGCGCGGTTGGCGGCGTGCTCCGCATGGCGACTCAAGTCGCGGCGGCAGCTTTCTCATCGGCGGACAAAGCACGCGGATCGATCTCTTCTGTGACCTTCGGGCCGCTGTGTCCCAGCCGCTGGACCACTGCCGGAAGCGGGACACCTGCCAATGGCAGTGGACCGAATCGGGCCGGCGGTAGTTGCGGCGGTGCCGGCGCCGAATTCGTGGCTGATGGCCCGCTGCTCTGACGGTGCGTCTTCAGACCGTCAACCGCGATCTGCCCCCGATTGATCCGGCGCACGTGGCCCGTTGGGGTTCCTGTAGGAAATCAATCGCCGGCGGCGTCAATTGCGGACGTAGGGCAGCAGTTCCTCGTACGTCATCCGCCCCGGGTGGTACAGCACCACAACGCCGTTCTTATTGATCACCGCCAGCGTGGGCGTGGTGCTGACGCCCCAATTCTTCATGTTCTCCTCGCTCACCGGCACCGTCATACCGCGGATTGCCCCGTAGTACTTCTGCCGCACCTGCTCTATGTAGGTCAGCTCGCCGGGCCGCTTCACCTCAACCCCTCCGGCCGCGTAGCCATAAGGCTGGGTCGGGCCGAGGATCGTCACAGCGGGGAAGTCCTTGGCGATCCTGGCGATGGTTTCCGCCTCTGCTTTGCAGTCGCCGCACCAGTGCGCCCAGAAAAACAGCAGCACCGTTCGCCCCTTCAGCGCCGTCAGCGCCGGCGGCCTGGTGCCCACAAACTCCGCCGTGCTCACCGCCGGCGCGCGCTTGCCCACCAGCGAAACCACGTGCAGGTTCTTCTGGATCCGGGCGTGGATGGACGTATCCTTCCACTTCAGTAGCTCGCCCCGCAGAAACGCTACCGCCTCAATCCGCTCACCGCGGGCCTGGTAGATCATCGCCTGCACCTCAATGGAGGCGCCCAACGCCAGCGGCAGCCACTTGTCGTCGTCCAGTTTGCGTGTCTTCAGTATGGGCACAACGAAGTTACGCGTCTCGGCGGCGTACTTGTCCGCCTCGTCCCAGTGCTTGGCCGCCAGATGGCCGCGGCCCATCCAGCTATAGGCCAGCACCCATTCCGGCGTCACGCCGGACGTCTTCCGGGCCCGGTCCAGCGCCTGCTGGCCGGCGGCAAAGTCCTTGGCGTCGATGGCCGCGCGCACCTCCCTGACAATTGGGGGCGTCTGCGCGCTGGCCGCTGCGAGCGCAAGCAGGGAGAGAGTTACAATTCGATTGAGCACAGTAGTATGGATGCACCTGTCCGGTGAATGGTCGCGGCCCTACCGCGCCAGCATGGGCTTCACCAGGCCCTGAACCCCGTTCCAGGCGATCTGTACGCCGATGCAGAACAGGATAAAGCTCGACAACCGCATCACCACGCTGGTGCCTGTGGGCCCCAGAGCGCGGCTCATGCGTTCCGCCGAGGCGTAGCATACCCAGATCAGGGCGCAGATGATCAGCGCCCCGCCGAGGGAAGCCACCAGAGCCTCCACGGAGAACATCGACGCCGATTCCAGCCGCTTCGGCAGGTTCGCCCCCAGCGTGATGGCCACCGAGATCGTACCCGGCCCCACCGTCAGCGGCAGGGTGTAGGGATAGAAGGCGTGGCTGAGAATGTCGCGGTCCCCAATCTGGCCGGGATCCTGCTCGCGCCGGTCCGGCTGGTTCAGCAGGCTCCAGCCCGTGGCCGCTACAATCAGCCCGCCGCCCACCTGCACCGCCGGCAGCGAGATCCCAAAGAACGCCAGCACGTGCGCGCCCACAAACAGCGACGCCATCAGCAGAGCGAAGCTGTGAACCGCGATCTTGCGCGCCAGCAACCGCTGGGTCGCTGACGGATACTGCCCGGTCAGACTGAGAAAGATGGGCGCGCCGCCCAGCGGGTTCACAATCGGGAACAGGGTCGCCGCGATGAAGACCGTCGCCTTCATCACATCCGCCGCCGAAAACTCCATCACCTATCCCTCCGCGCCAGCAACCGCTGTGCCGCTGACGGATACTGCCCGGTCAGGCTGAGCCCGGTCAGGCTGAGAAAGATGGGCGCGCCGCCCAGCGGGTTCACAATCGGGAACAGGGCCGCCGCGATGAAGACCGTCGCCTTCATCACATCCGCCGCCGAAAACTCCATCACCTATCCCTGTCCATAGGTGGCGCCCGGACCGTGCTTGCGCAGGAAGTGCTCATCCAGCAGCGCCTGCTCAATGGAAACCGCCGCCGGGTTCAGCGCCCGGGTCACTGACGCAATCTTGGCGATCTCCTCCAGCAGCACAGCGTTCATAGCCGCCTTGGCCGGCGTGGGCCCCCACGCAAACGGCCCGTGGCTGGCTACCAGCACGCCCGGCTGGCGGGCCGGGTCCAGACCCGCAAACCGGCGCACAATCGCCTTGCCAGTGTTCAACTCGTAGTGGCTCCCGATCTCGGCATCCGTCAGTGGCGCCGTCATCGGCACGGTGCCGTACCAGTAGTCGGCGTGGGTCGTGCCAAAGCAGGGGATTTCCAGACGCGCCTGCGCCCAGGCCACGGCGTAGCTGGAGTGCGTGTGGACCACCCCGCGCACGCCGCCGAAGTTCCGGTAGATCTCCAGATGCGTGTCCACGTCGGAAGACGGCTTCAGTGACCCGTCCACGATCTTCCCGCTGAGATCGGTCACCACCATATCTTCCGGACGCAGCTTTTCAAACGCCACACCGCTTGGCTTGATCGCCATCAACCCGTCTTCCGGCGAATACCCGCTCGCGTTGCCGAACGTGTACATCACCAGGCCGCGGCGCACGATCTCGAGATTCGCCTCCAGCACGTCTTTGCGCAACTGTTCCAACAGCATCTTTTCAGGGTATGCGATTTGGCGCGTTCTCAGCGCCGCAGCGCATAGAGAATCCCGGCCGGGCTCTCCACAGCTTTCTCGTAATGGGCGTCCATGAGCGCCGGCGCCGCCCCGGCGCCCCTCTTGATCCATAGCACGCGTGGTGGCAGATTGGCGCCTTCTTTCACGATAGCGGCCAACTCCGGCAGACTCCCAGTCTGGACGGCGTTCTTCAGCCTGGCGCCCCGCAGCGGCAGGTGCGCGCAACCCTGCGCACTGTACTCGTCATCGACAACCAGAAACACTCTCTCCGGCGCACCGCGGTAGAGTGGCTGGAACAGCGGGCTCCATTGCGGCAGCCACTGGGCTCGCTGCTGTTCCAGAAGTGAGCCGCTGGCCGCCAGCAGCACAGCCAGTGTAGCCGCCAGGCCCAGAGCCTTCCATCGCGGGCCGCGCAGAATAATGAACGTGGACACGGCGCAGATCAGAAGAAGAGTCCAACCGATAATCGCAGCCGGAGCGGCCGTGGGCGCCTCAGACCACTTTCTGATAAGGATCGCCAGACGGCTCAGGCCGTGGATCGCAATCAGAGACACAATCAAGGGGCGCGGCCAGCCCGATCGCAGCAGGAGAGAGACGAAGAAGACCTCCGCCACCATCAGCGCCCCAGCGACATAGCGGACACTGTTGAGGTCATACCGGACGAAGGCGAGGTCCCCGGCATTGCCGCTGGCGCTGTACACGGAGCGGAGGTAGACCGCCAAGACAACCAGCAGAAAGAGCGAGACTACAAAGTTGACGCTCAGCCAGACGCCGCCCCGGAGGCGGGCCACCGCCGCCTTCGCGCAGTAGAAGACGCTCACTCCAATCATGGCCGCGAAGATCAGCGGGAACAGGGCGCCGGCCGGCGACAGCCCATTGGCGGGCCAGAAGAACGCCCGCCACACGTCAGGCGCCCGCAGGCTGTAAAGGATGGAGGTGTTGGAGAGATCCCCGAGCCCGGGCAGATGGAGCGGGCCGAGATTGATCTGGAACGGATAGAACGGGTTGCCGAAGACAACCAGGTTGTGGACGTAGTAGTGGCCCACTGTGATCAGGTAGAGGGCGGCAACGGCACAGCCGATCGGCGCCAAGCCCTTGAGGTGGCGCCAGACTAACGGCAAAGCCACCAGCGAGCCCGCCACGATCAACACCGGACCGCTGAACTTGGCGGACACGAAGCAGAGCGCGAAGGCGAACAGGCTCCAGTCCGGCAGCGAGAGCCGGCCACGAACCGCGCGAATCGCGATGAGACCGAGGATCGCCTGCCCGGACGCTGCAAGCATGTCATTCTTCAATGTGGCCAGGCCGGAGAGATGAAACCAGAGATTGGGAAACAACAGCGAGGCGGCCACCGATAGGGCCGCCAGGCTGGCGGGCAGTTCCAGTTCGTCCGCAATCAGCAGCAGGATCGCGCCGAGCAACACAATCGGTTTGGCGGATTGGAACCAGAAGTAGACGTCGTTGCCGGTGAGCGACAAGACCGGCAGGTAGCTGAGCTCCCAGAACGGAACGTAATGGAAAGCAAAGGTGTAAGGCGTCGTACGATTGTCGAGCCAGCCGAAGACGAAGTGGAGGTTGAAAAGGGAATCGGGCTCCCGCAGCGGCGTGAACGACAGCACCGCCACCAGGCTGAAGACCGAGGCCAGGGCAACGTGCAGGGCGGTCCCGCGTCCATGCGGGGCGGCGAACCTTGTTTGGACCCGCCAGAATGCGGCGGCCGCGCAAACAGCCATCACGGCGGCGGCGGTCAGGTAGAAGGCCGGCGAGTTGATGCGCAGAAAAGATGCGCCGCTCGCCAGCAGGGCCGCCACCGGGATATCGAGGGCGAGCAGTAACGCCAGGCGCTGGCGCCGGTCTCTCACAGACGCCACAGCACAATAGCACAGGGCTGCCAGCGAGAGTTCCCAGAAGCAGAGCGCCAGGATGGGCGTCATCGGTACACCGAGGCCAGCAGCCAGACCAGGGCGATGCAGAGGGCCGTCCCATAGCTGACCCTATCCTTGCAGCTGAACAGGAGGGGATCCTCCGCCACGATTCCGCGGTTGGCCAGCAGCCAGAGACGCCCGAGCCAGTACAGGATGACGGGGCACGCCAGCCAGAGAATCCCAGGCGAACTGTAGTGGCGCCCTACTTCGGGGCTGCTGATGTACAGAGAAAAGACCACCACCGAAACGACGCCGCTGGAAATGCCGAGCGCCGCCACCACCGGGGCATCGCCCCGCTCGTACCCCCGTCGTGGCGGGGCGTCCTGGTGAGCGCCCAACGCCAGCAATTCGCCGAACCTCTTCGCCAGCGCGAGGCTGTAGAAGAGGAATAGACAAAATGCCAGGGTCCATGGCGAGATGGCGATGCCCGTGGCCGCCCCTCCGGCAATAACGCGCATCGCGTAGAAGCTCGACAGGCCCACCACGTCGGCAATGACGCGGCTCTTCAGGTAGAACGTGTATAGCAGCGTGGCGGCAAAGTAGGAAGCGATCCACAACTGGGCTCCGGCTGGCAGTAACAGAGCCAATCCACAGCCGATAGCGCTCAGGCCCGCGAACAGCGCGAGACCCATAGGGATGGACAGCGCGCCCGAGGCGAGAGGACGAGCGCGCTTCCTCGGATGCTGTCTGTCCGCTTCCAGGTCCAGGAGGTCGTTCATCAGGTAACCGGCAGACGCCACGGCACAGAAGGCCAGGAGGACGAGCACCCCGGACCTCCACACGAGCGGTTCCGTCGTCCGATGCCCCAGGAAAATGGTCAGGAAGACCAGCAGGTTCTTCGGCCATTGCCGCACCCGGATGGCGCTGAGAATGGAACCGGCCAGCGACCGGCCGTCGGGAAATTGTCTGGCGATTGGCAACCCCTCCGCCTGGAGAGATCGCAAGACCCGCCGATTTCCGCCGGCGACGAGGACCCCCTCAGAAGCCTGCCAGACCGGCAGGTCCGCCATGGAGTCCCCCAGGTAAAGGAACCGGGCTGACAGCGCCTGGATGGCTTCGAGCTTTTGTCTGCCTTTCCGGTTGACGGAGCCATCGCTGGCGATCACCCGCTCAAAAAACCCGAGATGCCGGCAGACGCCCTCTGCCACCAATTCATTCGCCGCCGTGGCCAGGATCAGGGGCCGCCCCGCAACCGATTCCGCCTGCAGGAAGGCAACGACATCGTCCCGATATGGCAGGTTCTGGAAGGAAAGGGCCGCCAACTGCGCGAGCCGCTGCTTGAACTGAGCCCGGCCCGCGCCGAGCCTGAACACTGCCGCCAGACAGCCGCCTGGATTCCTCCTCACGGCCGACCAGAAGCACTCCAGGAGGCTGTCGGACTTCAGGAGCGACCCATCGAGATCTACGTACAGCGGGACGGTCTGATCGACGCTCAGCAGTTGCTGGCTGCTTTTCAAGGGAAGCACCATGGATTTGGTGGTTTCTTATGCCAAGGCGGAGTATACCAAACCCGCCCGGCCGCTCCGGGCTCAGTCTATAGACCTAATAAGATCTTTGAATCAGCCCGTCCGCGGATGCCTTTGCGACAATGAAGCTCCATAGGTGAGGTCCGCCGTGCAGACCGACGGCTTCTATGACGAGATGTTCGACGCCGAGGGCCGCCCGCGCCCCGAGGCCCGGCTGCTGGTGGAGACCATTCAAACCGCCCCAAGCGAGCAACTCGCCCGCTGCCAACGGGCTACGGACCGCCTGCTGCTCCAGATGGGCATCACTTTCAACGTCTACGGCGACTTGGCCGGCATCGAGTAGATCTTCCCCTTCGATCTCGTCCCGCGCATCGTCCCCGCCCACGAGTGGGACTGGATTGAGCGCGGACTTCGCCAGCGCATCCACGCACGTGAGGGCAACTCGTGGACCATCGGTGTCTCGGCGTGGAGCACGTCGAACTGGTGGCATTCAATGGCAGGGTCCCACGCGTCTGACCGCACCGCCAGGCTACCGAAATGTGGGTAGCTCTGAGCATCACCCGCGGAAGGCCCGGCAAGGGCAACTGCCGGTTATGCTTGATGCCATGAGGAGCTCTCCAAAGAGCTGGCAAACCAGACTATTGGCGATGCTGGCCATCATGGGAATGCTCGCTCATGGCGCTCAAGAGCGCGCCGTATTCACCGGCCGTTTGGAGCCCGATTTGGTGCCGGATGGCGCGATCACATGGAACTCCACGCTCAAACTGATTTCGTTGGAGGAATCCGGGAAGCTGGGAGTTGACGCGCCAGAGGAGGCGCGCGTCTATTCGGGCTCGATCAGAATGTCCGGTGGAGAGGCTCCCTTAGGAGCCATGCTGCTGGAACGGCGGGGATCAGACTCACTACTCTACGTCGACACAGATCGTGACGGTCGTTTCAGCAAACAGGAGGCACACAACTTCCAGCCCCTGGCAGGGAAACCGGGATACACCGGCGAATTTCTCCTCAGCGTACCATTGAACCACGGACCTTTCCGGGTTTTGCCCATACGCGTGCGGCTTCGGAAAGCGGAAGATGTGCCGGGGCAACCCGCGAGTCCGGACCAACGCGCCCTTTCGCACAGCTTTCTCGCACTGGCCACTGGGACGGTGGAAGTGGACGGGAAGCCCATTCGGGTTTGGTGCGGCTACAATGCACAAAAAGGAACGGCCGATCCGGCCAACGATTCAGTAGGTATGGACTTGGACGGCGATGGAGAATTGGGACCGCCTCCGTCGTTGGAAAGGGTCAATCCTGGAGGCGAAGACGTCATCTTCCGGGTGGGAAGCAGCTTCGTAAGCATGAACCGCATCGATATCGAAAAGCACCAGATCCTCATGCAGGCTCACGCTGCTGGCGAGTACCAGGTGGTTGAACTCAAAGCGGGAACGGTGATGCCTGATTTCGAGTTCACCGATTTCAATGGAAAGGCGCGCCGCCTGTCCGAATTCGAAGGGCGGTTTGTCCTCCTGGACTTCTGGGGTAGCTGGTGCGGCCCGTGCATCGCGGAGTTTCCTCACTTGAAGCGCGCCTGGGCCGAGTTGAGGAACCGTGGGCTGGAGATTGCCGGGATCTACTGCAATGAAACCGTTGAGGAGGCCAGGCAATCCGCCGCCGGGCATCAGTTGAGTTGGACACTTGCAACCGCGGAAAGCACCCGGGATCTGGTGGAGCGACGGCTGAGGATTATGGCGTACCCGGCGAAGATCCTGCTCGACAGCAAACGCCGGATCGTCTCAACCGGGCAGGGTGAAGCGAAGCTCTCGGGCGAGGAACTTTTGAAAACACTGGACAGGATTCTGCCCTCAGCGCCCGGGAGATTCTAACGGCCAGTGGCCGGCCGGCCGCGACGAGGGCGGGCTCGCGGAGCGACCTGACGCCAGGGCAAGCCCTGGGGGAACTGACGCTTTCCGGCAGGCCTCACCTCTGGCACTTGATCGTGGCCCCAAGATTCGAGTCCCGGCGAGTCCGCAAGCCGGGACATGAGCGCCGGCGCGGACGCGAAGTGGGGTTCCCGAAAACATCACGGTCCGCTGCAAGTCAATGGCCCCTGACCTCCCGATGGGAATCGCTGGATCCTCGGTGCGGACGCATGCCGGCGAACCACCGGCTGCGAGGAAATGGGGAGACGAACGCCCCAACTCTATACTGGTAGTGTGCCTCTCTGGATGCCCAAGTTCTTTCAATGCCTGAAAGACTATAACCTCAAAACCTTCATTGCTGATCTCATCGCCGGCGTCACAGTCGGCCTGGTAGCCCTTCCGCTCGCCATGGCCTTCGCCATCTCCTCCGGGCTTCCGCCGCAGGCGGGTATCTACTGCGCCGTTGTCACCGGCTTTCTGATCTCGTTGCTCGGCGGCTCCAAGACGCAAATCGGCGGCCCGACGGGCGCCTTTGCCGTCGTCGTGGCCGGCATCGTCACCAAGTACGGCGTCGAAGGCCTTTTTCTGTGCACGGTGATGGCCGGCGCCATCCTGGTTACGCTGGGTCTTACTGGCATGGGCACCGCCATCAAGTTCATCCCGCGGCCCATCGTCATCGGCTTTACCAACGGCATTGCGCTGCTCATCGCCAGCACCCAGATCAAGGACTTCTTCGGGCTCAAGACCGATCAGGTCCCCGGCGAATTCACGGACCGCATGGAGGCCCTGTTCGCGCACGCCGGCACGTTTTCCGCCGAGGAGACCCTGGTGGGTGTGACCGCGCTCGCCGTCATTCTGCTGTTTGCCAAGTTCATCCGCAAAGTGCCCGGGACCATCGTCGCCCTCGTTGGCGCCACGGCGGCCGTGACGCTGCTGCAACTGGACGTTCAGACCATCGGTACGAAATTCGGCGGCATTCCCGCCGGCCTGCCCACGATCCATGTTTTGCACTGGAAATGGACGCTTGTTCGCGAGTTGCTCAGCCCGGCTCTCACGGTCGCCATGCTGGGCGCGATTGAGAGCCTTCTCTCGGCTGTGGTGGCGGACCGCATGAGCGGCGACAAGCACAACCCCAACACGGAACTGGTCGCGCAGGGCGTCGCCAACCTGCTCGCACCCCTCTTCGGCGGTCTGCCCGCCACCGGCGCCATTGCCCGCACGGCCACCAACATCCGCAGCGGCGCCAAGACGCCCGTCGCCGGCATCATCCACGCCATCACGTTGCTCGTCATTCTTATGGTGGCCGCGCCGCTGGCCAGGAACATTCCCATGGCGGCCCTCTCCGCCATCCTGTTTATCGTTGCCTACAACATGGGCGAGTGGCGCGAGATTCCCGAGATTATCCGGCTGGGCAAGCGCGACGTTTCGGTCTGGGCGGCCACGTTCCTGCTGACGGTCTTTGTCGATCTGACCGTCGCTGTGGAGTTCGGCATGATCATCGCCGCGCTCATCTTTATCGGCCGCGTGGCACTCACCACGACGGTCACGCAGGTCACCGACGACTACCTGCAAAAGGGCTGGCAGCACATCCTGCAGGACAAGAAGATCCCGCCCTACGCCACCATTTTCCGCATCCACGGCCCGTTCCTGTTTGGCTCCACAGACAAGCTGGAAGAGGTGGAGAGCCGAATCCCTGAGCTGCCGCCGGTGGTGATCCTGCGGCTGCGTAACATGACCGCCATCGACGCCACGGGTATTCACGCGCTTGGGGTTTTTGCCGGCAAGCTCAAGGCGAGCGGCCGGGAACTCCTCATCTGCGGCGCGCCGTGGCAGCCGCTGAAGATGATGAAGAAGGCCGCCTTTGACCGGCACGTTGAAGCCGATAATATTTGCGAAAGCGTGGAGCAGGCTATCGAGCGGGCGGCGGTGGTGTATGCGCGGCTGAACCCGGCCTGATGGGCGCGGGACAGCAGTCCTGACGGCAGGGGTCGGCCTCCGGAATACCGGCGATGCGCTCTTCGATCAGCTCGCGGATCATGGCGATGAAGCGCGGGTGGGTGCCGGCGGTCGCCGCACGCACGAAACCCAGGCCCAGGGATTCGGCGCGAGCGGCCGCTTCGTAGTCGAGGTCGTAGAGCACCTCCATGTGGTCGGAGATAAAGCCGATGGGAGCGGCCACTACACTAGTGACGCCGCCGGATTTGGCTTGCTCGATGGCCTTGAGAATATCCGGCTCCAGCCAGGGCTGCTGCGGCGGCCCGCTGCGGCTCTGATAGACGAGGCGGTAGGGGACGCCACCGGCGCCTTCGGCGATGAGGCGCGCGGCATTGTCCAACTGCTCCACATACTTCGAGGTGCGCGCCATGTCCAGCGGGATGGAGTGCGCGGTGAAGAGCACGGCGGAACCCGGCGCCCGCGCTAGTGCGGCTTGGAGCGCCTCCACATTGGGGGTGATGAAGCCCGCATGGCTGTTGAAGTGGCGGAGCTTTTCAAACACGGGCACGCCGATGCCGATGGCCATCCGCGCCCGCTCCAGGTCCTCCTGATACTGGCGGCAGGCCGAGTACGAACTGTAGGCCGAGGTGACGAATACCAAGGCACGGCTGACGCCGTCGGCGGCCATCTGGCGCACGGTATCGGCCAGC
>JBBQLF010000045.1:0-13662 GCA_038327695.1 Bryobacterales bacterium | reverse complement strand
CCCGCGTCACCATTGCCAGTGATTTCGATGCGGCCCGGCGCGATTTGCAGACGGTAGGCCTGAGCACGCGTCTCGGCCGGTGCACCGCCGACGGCGCCGTCCCTTACGCGAAGTAAGATCGTGTTGCGCGTCGCTCCCGAGGAGGGCTTCAGATCCAGGGACTGGAACTCCCGAAAGTCCGCAGCCAACGCGCGCGCGGCGGCGCCCGGCGGCGAGTCGATGGTCCAGGATTCGTCCAGGTGCACATCGCCAGGGGCGAGCGTCACTTTCTGCGGCGTGGGAATCACGGCGTGGCCGCGCAGGAACAGGTCCGTGGGTGGCGGCTCGGGGCTGGCGGCGAAACTCAATAGGAACGCAAGGGGGAAGAACAACATTCTTGGCTCTACATCCTTCATCTTGGACTCGGCGGACGTTGCTTGGCGGTTAACTCACAGACTGAGCGAAATCAAGGTGGCTGCCTTAGTATGTTAAGTTGCCTAACTGCCGGGGTCAAGCGAATTGTCGTCTCGTCCGGCCGCGCCACTCATCGGACTGCGCGGGCCGATGGCGAAGAGGCTGCCGGCCTCCAGTGGCACCCTCCGTCCGCACTCAATGGCGGGCACCCTGGGCGTGGCCTGGACCTCCGGGTGCGTAACCGTTTTGGGGATTTCACGTGTTCAAGCGCGGGCCAACTTCCGTCTGATGCGATAGTAATCGACGATCAGGTGGCGCTGCGCCGCATGGCTTTCCGCGCGGCGCCGGATTTCAGCCTCGATCGCATTTTGTCCCGGCGAGGGCCGAGGCGCAGGCTGCTGCGGTGACGCAGCATACATTCCTGCCGGCAATGCGAGCAGAAAGGACAGTCTCGAACGGGAGCCAGGTTTCATTTGAGTAGTGGGTCGAAGGATTCTCCGCGCAACTCAATGCGCGCAGCCAGGGAATCCGGCTGGGCTTTGAGGGCCTCGTTCATTAACCGGCGAGCCTCGGCGGGCTGACCCGCGTGCTTCCGCAGCAGGCCGAGCAGAAAACGCGCCTCGGCGCGGTGACTCATGTTGCTGGAATCCACCTCCGTCAGGGCGAAGTTCTCGAAACGCTGCTCCAATGACACGGCCTCCTGTGTCCGTCCGAGCCGGCGCAGAGAGAGCGTCATGAAGAAGTTCTCGCTATTCCAACTGTCGCGGTCGCCGGAGAGAGTCGCGATGCCGGCGGCGCTGCTCTCATAGGCGGTACGGGCGTCGGCCGTGCGGCCGGACGCCTCAAGAACCCGGCCCAGTAGATATTCCAGCCGCGGTGAGGACTGGCTCTGAAAATCGTCGAGCCCGAGGGAAATCGGAGGCTGCCGGGCCGATTCCAGCGTCTTCAGTGCGGCGCCGTGGTCGCCACGCTGGAACGCCTGCCCCGCCGTGGCGATGCGCATCAGCCGGTACTTGTCGCGTAAGCCATAGGTGCGATGCCGCGGCGCAAAGGTGTGCTGCGCGATCAGCCGTTCCGCGTCGTCATAGCGGCCCATTTGCAGCATCGCCGTCAGCAGCGCCTCCGTAAGGCTGTCGTCGCCCGGTTTGGCGGCGAGGGCCTTCTCGAGGAGTGCCGCCTGATCCTCAAAGCGTCCCGCGCTGGCGTAAATCGTGCTCAGATCGTTGAAGGTATTGGTGTGCAATGGCCGGAGGGCCACGGCCTGTTCCATCTGCGCCACCGCCTTCTCCACACCGAGCCCCTGCTCGGCATATGCCAGGCCTAGCGCGCGGCGGGAGGAGAAGTCCTTGGAATTGATGTCAACGGCCGCCTCCCAATGGCGTATGGCCTCGGCCTGCCGCTCTCGGGCGTAGAGCAGGCACGCCAGAGCGTAGCGGGCAACTGCGTCGCGGGGGTCGCTCGCAACGGCTTCTTCCAGCGGAGCCAGACTCTCTTCGCGATAGGGGAACCGATCGACCTTACCTGCCGAGGCCCGTGCCATCTTCAGCGAGGCGCCGGCCGCCGCTGCGTCGCCAGCCCGGCGCTGGCAGTAGGCTTGCACGTAGTAGAACTCCGGCGCCGGGCCCCACGGGTCCTGGCCGGACGCCACCGTCAGGTGTAGGATCTGAACCGCGTCCTTCCAGTGCAGGATGTCCCGATAGAAGGCCGAGACGCTGAGTGCCTCCTGCGCCTGGCCGCCCAACAGGCGAAGCAGTTCGGCCCTTGTGGGCGGATCGGGCCTCAGGAAGTAGCGCTCGGCCTGCGCGATGCTGTTGGCGGGATCCAGCCGCGTCACCGCGCCGAGTTCACTTACAGCGCCGGCCTGGTCCCCACGCTTCCGCAGCGTCAACGCCAACAGCAGGCGCGCGGCGAGATCGTCGCCGTTGGCCGTGATGGCGCGCCGCAGATGGGACTCGGCCTTGCCAGCATCTCCGGCCCGCAGCGCCAGCCGGCCCAGATTGTACTCGCGCGCGCCGAAAAAGGCGCTATTCGGCCAGATGAGGTAGAGGTTCCGTTCGGCCTGCCGGGTCTGACCCAGCGCAAATTGGCTCATGTCCAGGTAGTAGTAGCCTTCATCCGAGTAGGAGTCGCGCGCAACCGCTTTCTCCAAGTGCCCGGCCGCAGCGGCGTAGCGCCCGGCGGTGAAGTGGTGAATCCCGAGCAGCAGGTGGGCCCGTGAGAATCCGGGGTCGCGCGCCAGGGCGCTTTCGAGCAGAGCGAGGGCGGCAGGCGCATTCAACCCTTTCAGCTTGAACTCGGCAGCCAGCACCAACTCTTCGATACTCATCTGCTCTGCCGGTTTTCGCGGTTCTTCCAGCACCCGCGTGATGGGCGTGTACTCCTTGCGTCCAGGATCGCTCTCCGGCCGGCGGTATTGGAGCAGCGCATGGCCTGTGGCGTCCGTCACGCTGACCGACAACCCGGCGAGTTGAGCGGTTCTGGCACGCCTCTGGATCGGCTTGGCCGGGTCGAGGTTGATCTTCTCGCGCAGCACGACGCCACCTGCACTCTCCACCAGGAGAGTGGCTCCGCGCGCCACTCGCATAGCCGCCAGCGCGAGGCTGAAGTCAGCGCCGCCGGCGGCGTCCGGTTGCACGTCCAGGTTCAGTGCCACGTCGCGCGTGAGCGTGGTCAGTCCGCCCGTGCCAGCCACCGGGACCCACCACTCGCTCCAGCTTTCGGTTTTGTGCGGGCCCACCCATTCGTAGTAGCCGTCCCAAACGTGCCGTCCACTCTGGACCTCCACATAGGGACCGCCATTGTCTGTGTAACCGCGCTCGTACCCTTTGGCCGCCGGGCCATAGCCGAAAGTCCACATCTTCATACCCTGCACAATGCGGCGGTCGGCGTAACGGAAGATGCCGTAGTCGCGGTCGTGCTGATAGGCGCCCTGAAAGTCGTCGTAGACATCGATGCCAAACACGCCCAGCATGTTCTTGTTATTGCGGTCCCAACTGTAATCGACGCCGGTGTGGACGGGCCAATCGGCGATATCGGCAGTGGTGTGGCCGATCGTGCGGCTCATCGGGTAGTAGAAGCGCAGTTTGGGCGTCGCCTGCACGGCAGCGCTGAGCCAGAACATCTGCGGCATCCGGCCGGGCCGCGGGTTGTAGCAGAAGATGCTGATCTCCATTGCCGCAACGCCCGGATGCAGTGTCGCGGTATAGCTGACACGCATCTGGTAGACCGGATCGAATTCGCCCAGCACCAGGGAGACGGCGCCGTCGGCGCGGCGGACCACTTTGTTCGCCCAGAAAGGCTCTCCTTTGAACGTCAGCATATGCACGTCATGCGGACCGGTAAGCTCCAGGCCGGAGATGGGCCAAGTATTGCGCGGGTTGTAGCCTGCCGGCTTGATGACGTCGTTGCGGTAGAAAACCTCCCGGGCGCGCAGTTTGTCAAAGAGCGAGAAGATGCGTCCGCCGAGATCGGGCAGATAGGTCAGTTTCAGATACTCGTTCTCGACGAAGATGGCGCGATAGGTCCGGGGCTTGGGGCTGCCCGCCGTGAAAGGCATGAGGAACGTTGTGAACGGATAAATCCCCGTGACGCTCGAATTGGCGAAAAGAGGCGGCTCAGTTTCCCTGCCCGAGTGCTCGTAGGTGGGAATCGTTACGCTCCCCTCCCAGGAACGTACGGGCGTTTGGGCGGCGGCCGCGCCGGCCAGCAGCAAGACGGGCAGCCAGGCGCCCAGTCTCAAAGGACATTCTCCTGCGGGTCCGGCTTGGCCCGGCTGACCACCTCCACCAGCCCGACAATGTCCCCCAGGCTGTCGCGCACCGGCGCCAGAACCGAGATCATTCCCTGGCGCCGGCTGACGGTAACGCGTGCGCCGGTATCGAGAACACGGGCCATCTCAGCCGGAACCTCCTGATGGAGCACGCCCCAGGTCCAAAATTGGCTCATCTCATTCACGTTGCGGATGACGATTTGGATGCGGCGCGGGCTGGCGGGCACAGGCATCCAAAGGTTGACGTCGCAGGTTGAAGGGCAAAGGCGAGAGAGACGGATGAGGGTCTTCTTCGACGCAGTGTAGGCGGCATGGTCGACATCGTAGTTATCGGCGGCAGCCCAAGGGTCGCGCGGGTTCTTCTCCAACAGGGCAGCGGCGGAGCGCGGAGTCTGGATGCGGTGCGCTACGTCTCCGTCCACCATTACCGAGGCCACTTTGGCCACCGCGTCGAGTTGCGTGGCCAGGGGATCCTGGGCCATGAGCGGAGATGCGACAAGAATGAGGATGACGGCGGACTTCATGGGCGGGCCTCCTGAGTCAGTTTCAGAATGTAGCCGCGGACGCGTTGCCAGGCGGCGGCGTCCAGCTTGTCTTCGAAGCGGGGATCCTTTGGGATGGCTTCGTCGATGGTGACGTTGGACCACTCTTCCGGGTTGGTGTCAGCCAGTTTGGGCCGGGGTGACCGCCAGGCTTCCAGAGGAGTTCCGTTGAATTGGCGGGCGGCCTCAGAGCGGAGGGTGCCGGCGCCCACACGGCTCTTGAACGAATCGAGCAGGGCGAGATCCTGCGACGCGTTGCGCTGGAGTTTCAGCCGGATGGAAGGGATGGGGGCATTGATCCCAAAGCGGTCTCCCGGGTAGACGATGCCTTCGCCGCCGCCCGTGAACTGGAACCAGGGATCGGGGCCGGGCATCACAGTCTGCCATCGGACGAAGCCGTCAACACCGAGGATCCATGGGCGCAGCAGATCAGTGGTGATGTGGGAGGCTGGCAGGTCCACCGTGGGTGTGCCGCCGTAGGTCCAGACGATATCTCCGCGCTGTTTGAGGATGGGAGCGTTTTCTGCGTACCAGCCGAACATTCCGCCGCCACAGACCCAGAAGTTGATGATGCCGGCGAGGTCTTTGAACTGGCGCTCCATCTGCCAGCTCGCATCGGTGCGGAACAGCCACTGAACCGGCGAAGCAGACGGAATGGCGAGCTTCATCAGACGCGCGTATTCGGCATAGAACGACATGTCCTTGGGAAACCGCGTTTCGTCGCCGTCCCAATGGAAGGCCTTGTACCGCTTCTTGTGGTTGAAGAAGAGTTCGTACTTGGTCCGTGTCCAGCCCTTCTGGCGGAGGTGGGCCTCCATCCCGGACATCACGTTGACGAACTCCCGCTCGTAACCAGGTTCACCCCACCAAAGAAAAGAAGCGGGCCACTCGGGGTTGACGGGCAGATAAACGTAGGGGATGGGCCGCGGGCCGCGGCGGGTCCCGGCGAAGGCGGAGCCGTCGAGCAGGGGACCGAAGTGCTTGTCGTAGAGGGTCCAATCGGCGATGCGCTTGGTCTTGCCCGAACCTTCGAGCCGCGGGGCGAACTCCGGTCCGACTTTGCCGCCATGCCCATAGCCGAGCTGATGGTAGACGCCGCGATGCTCATAGAAGATGCGGTGATACGCATGGATCAGCGAGAAGAACTCATCGCTCAGATAGAAGCCCGTCCCCACCTTCTTCGCCAACGCCGGGTATTGTGCGGCGAGCCATGAAGTCCCGTACGAGTTGTGGTCCATCACCACCGGATCTGAGTCGGGCACCACCGCTTTGAGGACCCGCACCTCGATAGCGACACTGGCTGGCGCTCCGGCGGATTCCAGCGTAGCCTTGACTTGGTGGCTGCCTGGGCTTGTGCCGGCCGGCACCCATATGTCCAGCCAGAAAGACTGGACGGTCTGCTTTGGGATGTGGTTGCCGGGCTCGGGCAATTGTGAACGATAGGGCGAGGCGACGGGCACCAGCGCATCGGGATAATAGCGCTTGCTGGCCGGAAGGTAGTGGAACCACTCGCGGTGCAGATCCGTGGCAAGCGGGCTGGTTACCGTGAGACGGTAGGCGCCGCCTTCAGGGATTGACACCAGGAGGTGGCAGGAGACGTAGCTCGCGCGCGGGGCGTCGAGGGTCAGTGAGCGGGCGGGTTGGATGCCAGTGGAGCGATCTGCCGGAACCACCGCGCCGAAAGGATCTGGCCGGGCATGCTCAGGCAGTAGACTGAGGTCGGCGGCGGGGCTCAATGTGGCCGCCAACAGAAGAGCGAAACAGGCTTTCATCGGATGTTCTCCTAGGCGCACCAACGGCGCACAAACAGCAGCAACGCCTTGGCGGCATCAACTACCGTGTCGATCTCCACGTACTCGTCGGCGCCATGCGTATTGCCCCCGCGCGCGCCCCAGAGGACAGCGGGCATCCCGAACGCCTGCTGGAAGACGAACAGGTCGCAAGGTCCTTCAATGCCGGCGATCACGGGGCTCGTGCCCGACACCTGAGCGGCGCAGGCTGCCAACTCGCGAACCAGCGGCTCGTCGGCCGAAATGGCTGACCCGGGGAGCCATCGCAAGGGGAACTCGACGTCTGGCGCCACCGGGAACAGTTCCGGCCGCTGCTTCACAACGCCATCCATCCAGCCCCGGAATTGCGCATCCACGACGGCCTTCTCTTCTCCCGGCATGGTCTGCCAGAACAGCTCCACTTTGCAGACGCCGGCTGTCGCCATCGGCTCGCCCATGCCCCACGGTCCCGAATGGAGTTTCAGCACGGAGACCGGCACCGGATTGGCGAGGTGCGCGTAAAGGTCATGCCGCGGCGCGGCCGTTCTGCGTAGTGCCGCGAACCCAGGGATTTGAGAAAGGAACCAAGCCAACTGGTCCGCGATGCCGGCCTCCATCGCTTCGGCGAGAACGCCACCGTTCGGAACCTGAAACGTAATGTCGGCGGTCCTTCCACCGCGCTGTGCCGGGCAGACGCGGAGGAAGGAAGGCTCCGAAATCACGGCCGCGTCGGCGAGATAGCCCCGCAGCCGCGCGGCCAGCGTGCCGTTGACACCGCCGAACTCTTCGTCGACCACTGACTCGACGGTCAGCGCACCGCGCAGCGGCAGGCGCAGTTCACGCACGGCGCGCGCGACGAACAGGTTGGTCGCAACGCCGGCCTTCATGTCGTTGGATCCGCGGCCGTAGAGGCGGTCCGCCTCGATCTGCGCGCCGAACGGATCGCGCGTCCAGGGGAGCGTGCCGCTCGGCACGGTGTCGATGTGGCCAGAGAGGATCAAAGATTTGCCGCCACCGCTGCCCGCCAGCCGCCCTGCCACGTTCGGACGGCCCTGATAGTCGCGGCCCGGCCGGTAGAGCGGGTGGTCGCGCAGTCCCTCCACCGCATCCGGCTCATAGACGTCAGTAGAGTAGCCGTACTCGCGAAGCAGTCCAGCGCAATACTGCTGGCAGTCATACTCCTTCCCGGTGGGAGGCGTGTTCTCGGAAGGAGTACGCACCAGGGCGGTCAGGATACCGATCAGCTCGTCTCGATGAGAGTCCACGTAATGCAGTAGGTCTTCTTCGATCAGTGCTTCAGTCGCCATTGGCGCTACCCTCCTCCAAGCTGCCCAGTACCTTCGGCGCGATTCGGAACCCCCGCGTCAGCACGGTCAGATACAGAACTCCCAGTGCCAGCCAACCGAAACCAGCCATCTTGGCCTTCCCCGTAAGGTTAATCCAAAGAAAACTACAGACAAGCGTTCCAAGGAGCGGAAAGATGAGATTCTGCACGGTTTGCCAGCCCGAACGCAGACGCAACCTGACGTAGTAATGGTTCACCACACTCAGGTTGACGAGAATGAACCCGACCAGGGCTCCGAAGTTGAGCAACTCCACGGCAAGCTGAAAGCGCAGCAGTAGCGAGCCCAAGAGCGAAACCGCCCCCATAACGTAGATACTGCGTACCGGAGTGGACGTTTTTTCGTCGATTTTGGCGAAAATTCGACTCGAAATGACGCCATCGCGGCCCATTCCGAGCAGTAGGCGGGACGCTCCAGCCTGGCCGGTGAGAGCGCTGGCCAGCCCGGCCACCAGCAGGACGAACGTCAGGGCGCCGAACATCCAGCGGCCGCCGATCGTGAGGCCGATATCGAGGATGACGGTATCAGGGTTCGCATAGGCGTTGAAGTCCGGTGAGACCAGCGCCGCCAGGTACACCGTGGCCACGCAAATCACGCCCTGGATGATACACACGACGACTGTCGCCCAGCCGATATCACGCTGGGGATCGATGGAATCCTCGGCCAGGGTCGAGATCGCGTCGAATCCGATATAGGAGAGCGTAGCGATGCCGGCCCCCAGCAACAGGGGGCTCATCGAGAAACCGCCCGCGGGGCGGATACCCTGCCACGAAAGCAGACCCTGCATGCCATGGGCGGCGATCACATGCCACGCGGCCAATGCGACGAACACGATGGCGCAGGAGGTCATGATCGTCATCAGCCAGGAACTGGCGCGGGCGGTCATCCGGATACCGCGCAGATTCACCGCGGTGATGGCGGCCGTGAATGCAATCGCCCAGCCCCAACTGGGAACCTGAGGCAGAAGCCTCTCCGCCGTGAGCGAAGCGTAAATCACGCTGAGAAGCGGGATCAGAAAGTAGTCGAGGATCATGGCCCACCCGGCGAGGAAACCAACGTGCCCGTTGAGCCCCTTCTGTGCATAGGTGTAAGTGGATCCCGCCGATGGGAACACGGCCGCCATCTTTCCGTAGCTTGCGGCGGTGAAGAACATGGCAACCATCGCCACCACATAACTCAGCGCAGCCTGGCCGTGTGAAAGTTGCTGGACGATGCCAAAGACCGGGTAGGGCGCTGTGGGCGTGAGAATCACCAGCCCATAGAGCACCAGGTCGCGACGGGACAGAACCCGGCGGAAACGCTGTGTGCCACCGGAGGTGGTGGCTGGGCCGCCTGTTGAGTGCGCCATTCGGTTAGTGCGAGGCGGAGGAACAATGCCCCCCCGCCTCGTCAGTCACTCTACCAGCTCAGTCTCAACGAGAACTGAATGATACGCGGCTCGTTAATCTGCACGGAGAGGTCCTGCAGACCGGTGGTGGTGTCCGGGTTAGCGTCGTTCGGATGGTTGAATGCGTTGAAGAAATCCGCCGTGAAGCGGAGCTTCAGACGTTCGGTGAGGGAGAAGTTCTTGAACATCGAGATGTCGGCATTCCAGGAACCGGGGCCTTTGTAAAACGCCCGGGAGTTCCAATTCACCGTCTCGCCGATACCCGTATTGCGGTAAGTCCCGTTGGCCAGCAACTGCGGAAGCTGGTTCGAGTAGTTGGATCCCACAGGATGCATCACGCGCTGGCCGCGGTCCAGCGGGATGAGCTTCTGGAGGGCGCTCTGATCCACTTTGGTGGCAAGAGCCGGGTTGAAATCGCCGGCAAACCAAGTACGGCGAGCCCGCCCGCCGTAGTAGAGTTCCAGCCTCTGATCTTCGGACAGCGATGGATTGCCGAAGAGGTATTCGCCGGAGCTGACGCCCATCCACAGGCCGCTGCGCCACTCTCCGATAGCCGCCAGTTGCCAGCCGCCGATCAGCGCATTGGTGGTCTTGTTGACGTTGCTGCCATACTTCTGGCCCTTGCCGAAAGGCAGCTCATAGATGGCGTTATAGCGCATGTGGTGCGCGGGGATGTTGGAGGAGTTCTGGTAGCCAAGCCGCAGACGCTGATCGTAAGTCAGATTGCCGCCGCCCAGCAGTTGGATGTTCTCCGGCACCTGGAAGATGCCGTTGGTGGAGTTGATGGCGCCGCTGCCCGAAGAGAAGCCGGGCGAGTCCGACGTGGTCAGAGACCGGGTGAACACGTAGAACCACTGAACGGCGAGTCCGCCGGAAAAGCGCCGCTCCGCTTCCACCTGGAGAGTATTGGTGTTAGAGTAGCCGGTCTTGTTCGTCGCGTTGTTCAAAGACCAGTCCTTGTTCACGCGGAGCAGGTCGCGGTTGCCAGGCGGCGCCAGCTTCGTACGCGCCACGTAATTGTACTCAGCCTCTCGCGAACCGACGCTGAACTTCTGCTCCATGCTGGATCCGTGCGTGCCGATGTAGCTCAGCCGCAACGAAGTCATCTTCATCAACTCGCGTTCCAGCGTAAAGTGCCAGGATTGGGCTCGGCCGTCCCTCCATTTATTAGGATCCATGGGGACCATGCCCCGAGCGCTGGGCGGCAGCTCCACGATGCCTTGCGTGCTGACGGTAGCTTTGCCGATATAGTAGTCGCTCTTCGGCGTGGTCCGCAGGCCGTAGCTGCTCGTCCCGTCAATGTAAGCAATGGGATTCTCGTAACGCAGGTTCAGCGGCGGATTGGTCCGCGAAGCCTGCAGGATTTGCGACAACGGCATGGTCCAGAAGTACTCGCCATAGCTGCCACGCAGAACCGTCTTGGGCGTTAGCTTGTAAGCGAAGCCGAGGCGCGGTCCAAAATTGTTGTGATCGCCCGGCACCAGGTTGCCCGGCATGCCAACTGCGTCTGCGGTCTTCCACGTCAGTCCGCGCAGCTTCCAGCTCGCCAGCATGGAAGGCGGCAGGCCGGGGATCTGCTCCATCGTAGTGTTGAAGGGCGTCACCACCTGGAATACGCTGCCCAAGCTGTTCAGGTCCACGTTTACCAGGCGGTCGTATTTCTCCTTGTACGGCGTCCAGAGATCATAGCGGAGGCCAAGGCTGAGTGTCAGCCGCGACGATACTTTCCAGGTGTCCTGAACGTAGGCGCCGATCTCTTTCTGGCGGAAGTAGAAATACCCGCGGTTGTATTGATTGGAGTAGTAGCTGCCCAGTCCCAGGGCCATGGCCGCGAAGCCGTCTCCGCTGTAGGCGACGGCGTTGTCGCTGGCCGGGTCGTACAGCGAAGTCCACTCGCCACTGAAATCGTGTTCGCCCTGCGTCTGCTGCAACTCGCGAATGTTGTTGAGCTCCTGCCGGTATTGGCCGCCGAAAGTGATGGTGTGCGCGCCCTTCATCCAGGTGAAGTTGGGCTGCACGATGTAGGCGGTGAGCATTTCGTCTTTGCGGTTATCGGCGTCGTAGGAGAAATAGGTGTTTCCGCCGGCAGAGGCCGCATACATGGTCGGCCATCCGTCCGCGCCAAAAGGATTGGGCAGGCCCAGTTTGTTTGCCCAATTCGTGTTGTCCGCCATAGTGCCGGAACTCTTCGGGGCGCGGTGTACGGCAAACAGCGTTTCGCTGATGAGACTGGGGGTGAAGGTGTGCGTATAGCGCACGGAGGCGTTGTAGACGTCGGCGTTATTGCGGCTGGTGCCGTAACCGTCCGTGATCTCCGATTTCGGCGCTCCGTACAAGCCGCCCAACCGTTGAAATACGCGTTTCGAATGGGTAAATCGCCCACTGAGAACATTCTTCTCGTTGAAATTGTGGTCGCCGCGCAGAGTCAGGTTGTCGACGTCGGTTTTGATCGGATAGTAAGCCTGCATGTTATAGCCCAGGTAAGGGCTGGTGCTGGTGGTGGGGGCGTGGGTCACGCTCTTCATCGTGGCGAAGAACGGATTGATCCGGCTTTGCGGAATCACGCTGTTGGCGAAGGGGGAGCGAGTGCCATTGGCCGCCGTAGTCTGCGGATCGTAAATGGGGTACTTATTGCTGTTGCCATCGGTGACGCTGCTGAAATCACCAGCCCACAGGGGGTCTGTCGGCACGGTGTCCTCATAGTAGGTCTTTTCCCGTTGGCGCAACCCCTCGTAGGCGGCGAACCAGAAGGACTTGTTGCGGCCATCATAGAGCTTGGGGATGAAAACGGGCCCACCGGCGGAGGCGCCGAACTCGTTGCGGGCGAGAAACGCAGAGCTGTTGCCGTCCTGCCGCTGCCTGGCGCGCAAGCCCGCGCCGTTGTTGCGGAAGGTCTCGAACGCAGCGCCGTGGAACTGGTTAGTGCCGCCCTTGGTGATCACAGTGATTGTTGCCGGGCGCGAGAATTGCGCACCGCTACCAACGGTCTCGATACGGAATTCCTGGACCGTATCCAGCCCAGGTTGCACGCGCGACATGCCGCCGCCGAAGCGGTCCACCATTGACACTCCGTCCAGCGTCATGTCGGCTGCCCCCACCTTCATGCCGTTGATACGAGGATTGCCGCCGCCCTCCACGCCCGGCGTCAGGTCAAACAGGTTCGTGATCGTCCGGCCATTCAACGGAAGCTGCGCAATCCGGAGGTTGTCCTTCACGCTGCCGATCTCCGCGCTCTCCGTGGTGATCACCGGCGCTGCGCCGGTCACTTCCACCACGGACTCCACGCTGCCCACCTCCAGTAACGGCTCCACAACTGCCGTCTGCCCTACGACGAGGGTCAGCGTACCCGACCACTTCTTGAAGCCCTTGGCTTCCACCACCAGTTTGTATTCGCCAGACGGTACGCCGGCGAAAACGAAGAGGCCAATATCGTTGGAGGCTCCCTCACGGGACGTGTTGGTCGCCAGATGTGTAAGCACGAGTTTAACGCCGGGGACGGACGCGCGAGCCGCGTCCAGGACCGTGCCACGGATTGTACCCGTGCCGGTTTGCGAGTTAACGGGCAGTGCGGAGCAGATCAACAGCGCCGCGCAAATCGCGAATCGCCAGACTTGTTTAAACATCATCGTGTCTTCCTAACTTGCCTTTCCTGAAGCTGATTCTCTTCGCGGTTCTTACCACAAACCAATTCATGCGCCATGCTGCGTGCGGAGCCGATCGCCCCCATCAAAACCGCGTCATCGCCCAGCGCCGACCGCTCAATGCGCACCGGCCATGGGATCACGCGCTCAACCACTTCCCTCATCCGGCCCACTACGAGATCAAACAACTCGCCTGCCAGTACAATCAGTTCGGGATCCATGACCACCGCCAGGTTGGCGGCCGCCAGACTGAGCTTCGATGCCAGATCGTCAACGATCGCAGCGGCAGCCGGATCACCCCTTCTCACCGCCTCCGCCAATTCGCCGTGCAAGTCGCTGCCACCCGACAGTGCGGCCTCCACGGCCGCGCTCGTCTTTGCCATGCGAACGCGTTCCCGCAGACGGTCGCTTCCGATGGCTGATTCCAAATACCCGCGCTCGTCCGGTACTCCGGCGAACGCTTCCTTGTCGAACATCATGTGCCCAATTTCACCCGCCGCCCAGTGGTTGCCCTGATACAGGCGCCCACCCAGCACGAGTCCGGCGCCGATGCCGGTTGTCAGGCGAATGAGCACGAAGTTCTGTACGCCCCGGCCCAACCCGCAATGCATCTCTCCCAACGCTGCCAGGTTCGCGTCGTTTTCTACGAGAATCGGAACCTTGAAGGCACGCTGCAGGTGATCGCGCACCGCCACATTGCGCCAGTGGAACACGTTTCCGGCTTCCAGAACGACACCGGAGTCGGAGTTTACGCGCCCAGGCGCAGCGATCGCCATCGCCATGAGTTTCTGTTTCCGGCCGCGCCCGCGCCCCAGAAC
>JBBQLF010000044.1:0-13787 GCA_038327695.1 Bryobacterales bacterium | reverse complement strand
CTCGACGGCGACGCCGACCTGGTCGCGCATGCCGTCCTTGTTCAGCGTGCGCAGTTGATCGGGATCGAGCGAGTTCAGCAACCGGGCATGGATCTGAGACTTGAGCTGGAACCAGCGGTCGGAGCCGGCAGTGGGACGAATGGGAGGACGGGCGGACATGGCTGTTTGGCGGGCTTATGCGCTCTTCGCCGTCTCCTCTTTCTTGCGGCCGGTCGCCTTGTCGACAAAGGCGCGGAATATGCGATCGAGATCGCCGGCCGCTTCGCGCTCAGCCACGAAGGGGCGGCCCCGGTTGATGGCGTTCAACACGGCGGCCGATTGCGGAATCCCGTAGAACACGGGTTGGTTGAGCGTCTGCTGGATCTGGTCCAGCGATGCGAAGTTCGGGGTCGGCTTCTTGGAGTAGAAGTTCACCAGGATCTTGACCTGATCGATGGTGAAGCCCAGTTGGACCAGGAACGTCAGGTAGCGCTGGGCGTTTCGTATGGAGGGATAGTCCTGCGTGGTGACCAGAAAGATGGTGGACGACACCTGGAGCGCCGTCTGCACCAGTTCGCTGTTGATGTCGCGCCCGGCATCCACGACGATGCTTTCGTATTTCTCCACCAGAAACGTGGACAACTCGCGAAAGATCGGGCCCATGTAGTAACCCTGCGGCAGCAGAGCATCGGGCGGCCCCATGTAAAGGAAGCCGAGGGAATCGCGGCTGGCGAGCCCCTCAAACAACGCCTGATCCATGCGGCCCATCGAATCGGAGAGATCAAAGAGGGAGTGCTGCTGGGCGCCCGCGCCGAGTTGCATGGCGACGTCGTTGTTGCACCAGTCCACGTCCAGCAGGACGGCGTTCTGCTTGCGCTGGCCGAGCACAGCGGCGAAGTTGACGGCCATGGTGGTGGCGCCGACGCCGCCCTTGGCGCCAAGGAATGTGTAGACGCGGCCCAGCCGGCTGCCGCCAGTCGACGCCCGGCGGGGTGTGCGCTCCAGCCGCGTCATGGCATCCCGAAAATCGGAGCGCCGCAGCGGCAGTTGCAGGAAATCGTTGGCGCCGTGCCGCACCGCGCCGATGACAGACTCCGCATCGCCGGCATAGTTGGCAGCCACCACGTACAGATCCGGCGCCGCCTGCTTGACCTTCTCCAGCGCCTTGAGGCTGACTTCCGGATCGCCGGCCAGATCGATGAACAGCGCCGCCTCCGGGTAACGCTCCAGATCCTGCAGGACCCGGACGTAGAAGTTCATGGTGATCTCCGGATACTCGCCGGCAAGCTTGGCGTTGGGCATGTTGAGCAGACTCTCGCGAACCATTTCGCGGAAGTGCTCGTCGGTGGAGGCGACCAGGAGTGCGATGGAAGACATGAATCAATCTACCTCTTCAAGGATTGCAGGTTCCCAGCTCCGGATCGCATCCGGCGCCCTCAATTGGCATGGACGTGGAGAAGTCCGGAATCTGCACCGGCGGCAAACCCAGATAGCCCATGAAGAAACGGAACTCATAGTTGCGGACGCGGACCGTGACGGAATCGGGCACGCACAGTGTGGAGCACTCGCCGTCGCACTCGAACGGCACGAGTTGCCCGCTGTCGGCGCTCTTCTTGTAATATTCGACCACCAGTTCGGCGGGACCGTCGCGGAATGAGGCCTGATCCGGCATGGGCGGGACGTGTTCCCGCATCCAGGTCAACACATTCTCGCCGCCGGCCTGCCAGCAGTGCGTGGCCGCATAGCGGGCGCCCAGGCGCGTGTAGTCCACCACGCTGTGCCACGTCCACATCATCTGGGCGATGGCCGTGAGGCCAAACGTCAAAGGAATGATCACGCCCGCCAGAAGGAGGACGTACTCAATCAGCGCCTGGCCCCGCCTGCTGTTGCTGGAACGTGGGCGCATCACGTCCCTCCAAACGGCAGCCGGACGTGCGGCCGCAGGGGAATGGGATCGTTGGCAAGACCGGGCAGCCGCAGCGTGACCGGGTAGCCGTCCGGCACTGTCACCACCAGATAATCCGGACCGCGGGCGCCTTGGGCGGTATCGCACCCGGTGGCCGAGGCCTCGCAGGCACACTCGGCTAGCGTGCCGGAGTCGGCCGAATAGCGCTCAATGCGCACGGTGATGAGGTCGGCCGTGAGGTTGCGCAGCAGCGGATCTCCCGTGCCATCGGCGGTGCCGGTAACGGCGGAGGCCTTGATGGCCGCCATCTGGGCGTCGGTGTCGTCGCAGAAGTTGATGCCCTGCTGGGTGCCGGCCGTGCGAGCCACCGTGTAGAGGATCTTCTTGAGCGTGTAGTAGGTGTAGGTGACGCGGCTCAGCTCCACCGTACCCATGAGCAGAAGGATGAGAACCGGCGTCCACAAGGCCGTCTCCAGCAGGATGGCGCCGCTCTGCCGCCGCCGTCTCATCGGTGCAGTACCACCTTGCCCGGCCCGGCGGTGAGCTGGCAGCCATCGAAGCGGCCTTGCTTGAGCGGCATCACCGAGCCGATGTATGTGGCGGCGAAGCGGCCATCTGAGTCGCCGGCGTTCAGTGTAGTGGAGCCGGAGCTGGGCTGAATCAGAAACTGCCGTCTCATCGGTGCAGTACCACCTTTCCCGGCCCGGCGGTGAGCTGGCAGCCATCAAACCGGCCTTGCTTCAGCGGCATCACCGAGCCGATGTATGTGGCGGCGAAGCGGCCATCTGAGTCGCCGGCGTTCAGTGTGGTGGAGCCGGAGCTGGGCTGAATCAGAAACTGCCGGATCATCGGTGCAGTACCACCTTTCCCGGCCCGGCGGCCTGCTGGCAGCCGTCGAAGCGGCCTTGCTTGAGTGGCATCACCGAGCCGATGTAAGTGGCGGCGAAGCGGCCATCTGAGTCGCCGGCGTTCAGTGTGGTGGAGCCGGTGCTGGGCTGAATCAGAAACTGCCGGAAACCGAGGGCCTGAATAGGGCCGGTCGAGAGCGTCTCCACAATCGGGACGGTGATGACGCGGCGGCCGTTGCCGGCGTAGGCGGCGTAGTCTTCCTGATCCGCGACGTCCGTATCCACCTGGTACAGCGCCGCCATGGCGTCCACATCCAACACACTGACGCAAGCGTTCTGCACCGTCGTATCAAAGCGCATGGCGAGGCCGCAGGTAAAGGGGTTCACCGGGCTGGGCGGCGTGCTGGAGCTGCAGTTGATGGGCGACGCGCTGAGCCAGACACTCTCGTCGGTGGTCACGGTGATGCAGGCGCGGCGCGAGAACGCAGTTGGGTCGGAGGAGCTGTCGGTAGTGGCGGTGGGCAACATTCCCTGCGCGCCGATGCGAAACGCCTGCGAGGTCTCGTCCGGGTAAAGCGCCAGTTCCTCGTTGTAGCGGTTCAGCAACATGTACTGCACGCGCGTGGTGCCGCCGATGCCCGAAGGCGTGGGGGGGCCATTGCAAATGTAGCCCAGCGTGTAGCGGGTGTTCTTGACGAAGCCGAAATCGACCAGTTCAGCGGGGTCCAGCGCAGCCACGGCGATAGGCTCAATGCCGCACGCCGTACAGAGAGGAGCGCTGACGCCCGCCACGGCCGAGACCTGGATCGGCGTCTTGCGCTCCGATGCGGTGGGCAGGAACGCAAAAAAGAGCAAGGGCGCATCGGCTGTGATCGTCACCTTGGCGTACTTGGCCGCGGCGCCGGAGGCCTCCCCGCCTTCGCCGTTGCCGGTCGCAGCCGCCATGGTTTCGTAAAACGTCAGGGCCGGCTCCTCGCTGTTGAGCAAGCCTGTGCCTTGGCCGATGGTGACGGAGCCGAAGTCGTATTTGTTGGCGAAGCCGTTATCGGCATCGAAGCTGAACTTCGCCTGGTCCCCCGCCTGGGTGGTGGCCACATCGGTGCCGATCAACCGCGTGGCTCCGGCCAGCGCCGCGGCGTTGGCGGCATTCTGCAGCTCGCCGCGGATCAGGTAGAGCCGCGCCAGATCGACGGCGAACGCCATGAACCCGAAGACCACGGGCACCAGGAGCACGAGCACCTGCATTGAGGTCGCGCCGTGCTGAGCCTTTCTGGTTGTGGTCCGCGCCTGCATCGCCTATTTCTTCTTGGACGGATTGGTGCCGGCTTTGGGCTGCGAATCGGCCGGCTGAGGCATCACCGGGCTGGCGCCCTGAATCCTGTTGCTGCCTGTCCGCGGACTCGGCGTCTGATAGCCGGACGGACCGGCATACTCAGGCGCCTTGCCGCCCTTCTGTTTCTTCTTGGCGTTCCTGGCCGCCAGTTCCTCTTCGGCCGATTCCAGATACGGCTCGATGGAGGTCGGCAATTGCGCGCGCTCCTCGGCGGTGAGCGGCTTGACGAAGCGCGGCGTGATCACCACCAGCAACTCATCCTGCGACTTTTTCGTGGAACGGCTGCGGAACAACTGGCCCAGTATCGGAATATCGCCCAGCCACGGAATTTTGTTCAGCACGTTGGTCACGCGGCTATCCAGCAACCCCGCGATGGCGAAACTCTCACCGTCCTTCAATTCCACTTCCGTGGAGGCAGTGCGGGTGGAGAGCGCGGGAATCAGGAAGCCCTGGAGCGTGACGGCGTTGGAGAAATCCAGCGCGCTCACCGAAGGCGAAACCTTCAAGTGGATCAGGCCCTCCTCCGTGACGGTCGGCGTGAAGTTCAACTCCACGCCGAAGCTCTTAAACTGCACGGTGACCACGGGCGCCACCGAACCGCCGGTGGAGGTGGCGGCGAGAGTCGGAAACGGGAACTGTCCGCCGGCCAGGAAGCTGGCCTCCCTGCCTTCCATGGCGATGAGGTTGGGCTCGGCCAGAATCTGCAGCAGATTGCGGTTCTGCAACATGCGGATGGTCATGCCGATATTCATGTCCGGGCGATAGAGGAACAGATTCAGCAGATCGCTGAAGTTCACCGTGGAGTTGGAGAAATTCTGATCCTGGAATTGAAACTGGCTGAACCGGGGTGTGGCGAACTGCTGCGTGGAGATAGAGCCGAGCGTCTTGTCGTTGCGGCTGAAATAGTTGAAGCCGACCTCGCTCAAATGCATGCGGTCAATGCTGGCGAACTTCACCTGCAACATGATCTGGCGGGGCGCGGGCAGCTTGGCGACGCGCAGCAGATTCACCACACTGCGGCCCAACGGCGCCGCCACTTCGCCGTAGCGCTTGACGTCCTCGGCTGTCTTTACCTCACCGGTGAGGATGACCGTATCGCCGTTGACGTTGAGATCGATATTCGTCTCTTTGAGCGATTCGCGCACCCGCTTGCGGGACGCCTCGGACGTGGAGGAATCCTCCACTACCCGCACGTTATAGCGCACCGCGGCCAGCCCGGTCTCCCACACGATGACGGTGGTGTAGCCGGCGCCCTTGGCATTGATCATAATCTCGCGAGGGCTGACGACAACGGCATCGGCCACTTTCGGCTCGGCTACGGCCACGCGCACCACGTCGTTCGTGAATTGCAGCAACTCGCCGCGTCCCAGCAGAAGGTCAAGATCCTTCACAATCGAGGTCTGCGTCCAGGCCGATGCTGCGGCCAGGGCGAACATCATGATTAGTCGGCGGGGCATTACTGAAAGCTCTCCTGCAAATGCTTGTCGCCGCGGAAGACATCCACCACCAGACGCGGTTTGGGCGGCTCTTTCTTTTCGGCCTTCTTGGCTGGCGCCTCGCCGGTGAGCGCGGCCCACGCTTGCGGATCCCGAATGTTGGCGCCCGACCCGCCGCCGACCATCTGAGGCCTCCGAACCCGGGTGAACAGTTGCGGGTCCAGAACCTCGGCCGTGATGGCCAGGTTGTTTTCGATCCGCGATTTGTCCAACGGATTGCGCAACGCCAGGCTCAGCCGGCCCTGGTTCTTGGCGAGCTCCACCTTGCGGGCGTCCTCCGGCGTAACCAGCAATGTGACGGCGCGTGTCTGAGTGGCGCTGACGTTGGCCGTGGTTGCCGCTGCCCCGGCCGCCGGCGCGGCAGTGGGCACTATCTCCGTGTTGCGGCCTATGGAAAGGACAATGGCGTTTTCCAGGACCACCGTGGTCATAGCCTCAGCCATGGACCCGGGCCTGGTAAAGAGCACATCCACATGGGAGCGCGGCTGGATCAGCCCGGCCACGCCGCTGACATCGGCGATCGGAATCGACACCGCGCGCATACCCATCTCGATGTTGGAGGGCAGCCCCTCGGCGCCGCCGATGGAGCTCAGCTTATTCGAGGTCAGCGGCTCGTTGGCCATGATGGGATAAAGCAGGGCACGGCCGGCGGCGAGTTTGGCGTCGAGCACCGCCGTCTTGGGCAGGTCTTTCTCCGGCATCTCAACGGTCTTCAGATCGGCTGCCGCCAGCTTCTGGCCGGCCGCCATGTCGTGGAGCAGCGCCACCACCTTCACGGTCTTTTCCGCCTTCGGCGCGCTGGTGCGCGACCAGAAAAACCAGGTCAGTAGCGCCGCGGAGACCCACGCCGCACCGAAGATGATCAGTATTCGTTGCCGGTCCATATTGACCTCAATGCCATTCCGGCGGCGCTGCCAGCAGCACCGCCACACTGTCTCGATAAACCGTCAGCCAACCCGCCGATTCCAGCGCCGCCCGCAGCGAAGCGTCCACCGGCAACAGAGCGTGCGTGAACGCGAATCGCCGGACCTGTTCCTGCCAGCCGGGCCGCGCCTCCATCAGGCGAATGTAGGCTTTCATGAAGGCGGCGCCGTAGAAATCGCTGCGCCCGTCGAAGTAGACTTTGCGCTCGCCCGCGAAGCGGTAGATCAGATACCCGCCGTACTTGTCGGGAGCCAGAATCCGCGCCTCGGCGGGCAGCGATGCCACGGACGCGGCCGCCGCCACCGGAAACTCGCGGCTGGAAAATCCGGCGTGCGCCGCCACCGCGGGGATGGACAGCCCCACCCAGGCCAGCATCAACACAAGCGGCGCAACGGCCCAGCCGCGCAGCCCGGCGTCCAGCTTGCGCAGATTGCCGGAGTAGCGCAGAAACCCGTTGAGCGCCTGCTGCGCCAACGGCCGCAGATGGCGGATCCGCAGCAGCGCCAGCGTGATGGACCCGTTGGCCAGTGGCAGCGCGCACACCGCCAGCAGAGGCAGTCCGCGTGCCGAACGGAGCGCCACACAGGAAAATAGCAACAGGACCAAGCCACGCCCCACCGCCCGCTGGCTCAAGGCGCAGGCTGCGCCGCCCAGTGTCACCAGCAGCACGCCCAACACAGCTCCCGCGCCATCGGCGTGGAAATTGAAACTCTGGAACTCGGCCACGCGGCTCAGCAGTTCCGTATCGCTGAGGTATTGGAACACGTGACGGTGCAGCGCCCACCCATAGGGGTTCAGCAGCGTGCCCGGCGCGGCGCACAGCAGCACCAGCGCATACCACCGCGCGCGCCGCCAATCGCCACTGTTCCAAATCAGCCATGCGGTCACTTCTCCCAGCGCATAGAGCGCCAGCACCACGAATCCGAAAACGAAACTGGCATGTGTGTTGGCCCACACAACCGCCAGCAGAAACGCCATCCAACCATGCCGGGCCACGAAGCGGGTAGACCCGCGTTCCGCCGCCAGCAACGTGAGTATCAGCCACAGCCACCCCAACAGATGCGGCCGGGCCAGCCAGTGCAAGCCGGCAGTGGTCCACATCCACGGCATCAAAGCACACGCCAGCAGAAAATCGCCACCAGCGCTCCAGGTCAACCGCACCCAGAGCCAGACCGAGGCCGCAATCGCCAACCCGAAGAGCCAAGCTACGCCAGGCAAGCCCGCCCTCTGGTGGAGAGCACCCATGGCCACGTCCGCAGCCCACTCCCAGGCCATCCAAGGCCGGCCGGTCTGCGTGAACGAGTACGGATCCTGGCGCGGCACCGCCCCGCTGAGAAGCATCCGCTCACCAATCCGGACATGCCAACCAGTGTCAGAGTCTCGAAACAGGCGGCTGGAGCCGTCAAACAGAAACAGGCAAGCCATCAGCGTCACCGCGGCCAGCACCATCGCCAGGTCCGGCGCCAGCCAACGCCGGCTGACCCCGGACCAGCGGCGGCCCGAGCCCGGCGCGGTCTCCGGCTTACTGTCCTGAGGCGCCAATGCTGGTGAGGCCCTGTGTAATGGAAGAATACAGGCTCACAATCGCCCCGGACAGTTGGTTGACGGTGGTGATCAACGCCAGCCCCACTGCCGCCACGATGAGGGCGTACTCCACCAAGTCCTGGCCCTTTTGATCACGCACCAGGCGGATCAGAATCTGCCGCATCACATATTCCATCGCTGATCTACTCCTTCACTAATCCTTAACTAACGCGAGGCCCGGGTGTTCGGCCGGCTAGATTTCGACCGCCCCGGGACCTCCTCCTGTGTGTTGACAAAGACTCTCTTACACGATGCCGTGAAGCGGTGCCAATAAGACTCATGCGACTGGGTGGGCAGCTCGGCCGGACGTCCGTCCAGCTCAGCCACCAGCTCCAGATTCCTTAACGCCGGCCAATAGTCCCGGCGGTAGCGTAGCGCAACCGCGATCTCGTCGCGAGCCTTCTCATACTGGCCCTGATCAATGTAGGCCGCCGCCAGATTGCTGTGCGCCGCCGCCGGCTCCGCCGCCAGCGTCCAATGGGCCACGGCCCCAACCGGGTCCTGGTTCTCGCTCCGGGCCGCCATCACACGCGCCAGATTGCCCCGAGCCGTCTCTGACCGCTGATTCAGCCGCAGCGCCGCTTGAAACTCCACCGACGCCTCTTCATAACGGCGTTGCAGTAACAAATTGTATCCGAGATTGTTGTGCAGGCGATCCTCGTCCGGCGACGACACCAACGCCGCGCGGTGTGCCTGCTCGCCCGCCGCCAGATTGCCGGCTTCGTCCGACGTGATGCCCAGCCAGGCCTGCAACCCGCCATCGGACGGTCCCCCGGACGCCACGAAGGCCGCGATCGATTCGGCCGCCTGCCCCGGCAACTCCAACTTCCGCAGCAAGCCCACTTCCATCAGGAGAAAGGCCCGGCTCCGCGGCTCGCGGGCCCGCGCCTGGCGGATCAACTCCAGGGCCACATCCGGGAATCCGGAGGCGTCATAGCGTTCCGCCAATTGCACCCGCAGGTCGTTGGCCTCCGGCGCCAGAGCCAGACGTTGCCGCAGGATCTTAACCTGCTGGTTCCCCTCTCCGGCAATCACCGCCTTGCGAGTCTGCCGCTGCATGGCCGCGCGGACGGCCGGCTGAGGCGGCGCGGCCACCGGCGCCAGGGCTGTGCGCTTCGCACATCCGGCCACCACCGCGGCGCACATCAAAACTACAGAAATCCGCATCACCCGTTTACTTTCTCAAATTCCAGCTGGTCTCCGGGCAAAGTGCCCGTCTCGGCGATCCGCCCGTCCGGCAACTCCAACACCGAGTGCGCCCGCAAACACCCGGAAATCCGCCAGGGTCTCAGTGACGGCCGGGCCTTCACCACCTTCTTCATCTTATTCAGGAACAGGACGTCGATTGTGAACTTCATAAAGAAGCAGTGTACCGCCTCGCACGGCGCAATCCACAGCCCCTCGCCCGGCGCCAGGCCGGCTCGCTTCAGGAGTCCTTCGCGCCGGGACTCGCTGGTGTTGGCCACATCGGCGGTTTCGGCCAAAACGGTCCCCCGTGTTTGGTTGTACACTCGAATCTTCATGCTTGACCCTTAACCAAGGTCCGGCAGGTCCTGGTGACCCGAGAACCTAAACCCCTTCGGGGCGGCAAGGTTTCGGTGCCGGGAGCAACTTCAGCCGGGCGGTAGGGTTTAGACTATCGGATTGAACATGTCTGTGCAACACAATCGTGAGACGCCGCGCCACTGGGGCGCAATCCTCCTGGGAACACTGCTACTGATCGCCTCCGCACCCCTCGGTGCGCAGACCACCGGCGCTACGTTCGGGGAAGTGATCCGCCTGGGCGGAACTCCGTCCGATATCGTCCTGGACGAAGCCAGAGGGCGGCTCTACCTGGTCAACCAGAACGCCAACCGCGTAGAGGTCTGGGATTACGGCACCAACTCCAGGGTGATGAACATCACCGTGGGCCGCGGCCCGCTCTCAGCCGCCATGTCGCCGGACGGCCATTACCTGTACGTAACCAATGCCGGATCGCAGATCGCGCCGGATTCCACGCTCAGCGTCATCGATCTCGGTGCCAACCAGGTGTCGGCCACAGTGCCGCTGCCAGCGCGGCCCCAAGGTGTGGAGGTGGGCGGCGACGGCCGCGTGCTGATCACCACGCTGGGCACCGGCGCCAACAACGCGCTGAATACTCTGCTGCTCTACGACAGCAAGCAGACCGCGCAACAGATTCTCTCCATCCCCGTCGCGCCTCCGCCGGTGACGCCGCCGACTCTGCCGACCCTCTTCGTCAATGGCCGCGCCGGCACCCAGTTCTATAGCAAGATGGCGCGCACGCCGGACGGCCAGTTCATCATCGGGCTGAATGTGACCAACGCCAACGCCAACACCATCGCGTTCGTCTACGAGGTGGCCAGCGGCGTCATTCTGAAGAGCCGGAACGTGACCGGCCAGTCCACCACGCTCGCCATGTCGCCCGATGGCGCCAAGTTCATGGCCGGCTTCACCCAGTACGACGTCAACACGTTGGCCGTCACCGCGCAGCAATCCACCGTCAACGCGCCCTTCCCCTTCCCTGCCTCGTTCGCCGCCTTCAACGCACTGCAAAACATCGGCGGCGCCGTGTATTCTCCCGATGGCTCCACTCTCTACAGCGCCTTCAATCAGGCCGCCACCACCACACCGGCTGCGCGCCCGTTGTCCTCCATTCTGCTCATCTCCAACGCCCGCAACCTCGGCATCCGGCTCGGCATCAAGCTGCCCGAGTCGATCGTGTCGCGCCTGGTGATTACCTCCGATGGCGCGCGGGCATGGGGCCTGTCGGAGTCCGGCATGATCCACCTGCCGCTGGCTCGGCTCTACGAATACCCGATCATCCAGCCCGAAACGACAACCGTCTTCCTGGCGGTGGACGACTGCAACCGGGGCATCGCCTCGGCTCGCTTGCGGATCAACAATCTCGGCCAAGGCAAGCTCACCTTCGCCGTGCCGAACCTGAACCCCGCGCTCATCGCCCAAGCTGAAAGCGGCCTGGCGCCATCGGCCATCAAGCTCACCATGGACCCCGGCCGCAGCGGCTTGGTTCGCCAACCCGGCACCAATCTGACTTTAATCAATAACCAGAACAGCCTGACCGGCAACCCGCTGACGATCGATCTCATCTCTGCCGAGGCAATCAACATCCCGAACCGGATCAAGGTGTTCATGAACTACCGCACGTCGGACATGCGCGGCGTCATCTATCCCATACCGACGGCTTTGAACAACAACCACGGCCTGCGCGATATCCTGGTCGACGAGGATCGCGGGCGGCTCTATCTGGCCAACGCCGGCTTCAACCGGATCGAGGTCTTCGACACGCGCCGCAGCCGGTATCTGGACCCGATCGACGTCTGCCAGATGCCCCAACAGATGGCCATGGGCACCGATGGCAGCACCTTGTATGTGGCCTGCAGCCAGGGCGTCACGGGCGATACCGGCGGCACAGAGGGCATCGGCATCGTGGACCTGGAACTGAACCGCTACACCGGCGAGGTGGAGTTCCCGCCCCTGCCGCGCGCTGGCAACGCCGGTTTGATCGCACCGCAAACGCTGGCCATGGGCTTCAGCGGCCTGCAGTTTGTGATGACCAACGGAACAGTGTGGAAGGTGATCGGCAATAAGGCCTTGCCGCGGGATCCCAGTCCGGTCCTCGGGCTGCAAGGCAATGGCGCGCAGAACCCGATCCCCAATCCCCGATTTATGCTCGGTTCGCCCGATTTCAGCCAGGTGATGCTGCTGGGGGGGTCCGGCACCGGCTACCTTTATGACGCCCTGACTGACACCTATTCCGCCTCGCGCCAGCTCTTCTCCAACCCCATCATCGGCATGTACTACGGCCCGCTCGGCATCGCCGATCAGGGCGCCTACATGCTGGCCAACGGCCTCATCCTGAACAACTCGCTGTCCGTCATCGGTGGCGCCGAAAAACCCGGCGTCATTCAGACCGGTCCTCCGCCAGGGCCCGGCCAGCCGCCCACGCAGACCGTTGTCAGCGCCGGCCAACGCAACGTGTCGGCGGTCGCTCCGGTGGACGCCAATTACTTCATCCGGATGACCTTGCCCGTGCGGCAGAACCTGAATCCCACATCCACGCGGGATGAAGCGCGCACCACCCTGGAACTAGTGGACATCCGCAGCTCCGCCGAGCAACTCCTTGGCGTCATTCCAGAAAACCCGCCCACTACACTGCTCGGACAGACCCGCGCCAACGTGCCGCCGCGCTGGATGGCCGTCAACCGCGCGGGCACCACCGCCTACGCCATTACGCTCTCCGGCCTGAGCGTCGTGCCGCTGGCCCAGAACACCTCCAGCGCGCGCCCCACCATCCCGCTCGGTACGCGCGGCATCGTGAATTCGGTGGACGGGACGCAGAACATCCGCCCCGGCAGCTTCATCACCGTCACGGGCCAGAATCTCGGCGTGGCCACCACGTCCGATCAGATCCCGCTGCCCAGCGTCCTGGGCGGCTCCTGCCTGGTCATGAACGATATGCCGCTACCGCTGATCTCGGTTTCGCCCACTCAGATCAGCGCCCAGGTGCCCGACACGCTGAGGCCCGGCCTCTATGTGTTCCAGGTCCGCTCGCTGGGTTTGGCTCAGCAAAGCGATCCGCTCGTGATCACCCTGCAGCGGGCCCCATAGACGGCGCTTTCTCTAGCCGCGGCCGAGAAAGCCGCGCGTGAACTCGACAAACCGGCGCACATCCTCGAAGTTGCTGGCCACGCCCAGGGAGACGCGGACGGCGCCGGTGCTCTTGCCGTCGATGCAGAGCCGGAAATCGTCCACCGTGAAGCTGTGGCTCTCCTCCACGGCGGGTTGGTTGAAGCAGCCCAGGATCTCATTCCGGGACAACTCCAGCGCCACTTCCCCGCCGCCCGGGTTGCAGAAACAGCCGGTGCGGAGTGAGATATTGTGCTGGCTGGCGCTTTCTTCCACCTGGCGGTGATCGATAACCCGCCCGTCGGCATCGTACAGATTCATCGTCAAAGTGCCGCCCCGGCTCTCCGTGTTCGCCGGCCCATAGAGGCGCACCAGCGGCAGGCCCGAAGGGTGACGCAACGCAACCAACTGCTCAATCATCCACCCGGTCAGGCAGCGGCAACGGAGGTGAATGGTCTCCAGGCCGGCCCGCTCCAGATGGCGGAGCCCAATCTCGACGCCGGGGATGCTGAGATAATCCAGCGTTCCATCTTCAAAGGCCGAAGCCCCGTCGGCCATGAAGTACCGGTCTCCCTGCACGCTGGCCACCGTAATGGTTCCTCCCGCAAACCACGGGCGGTGCAGTTTCCGCAGCGCTTCGTGCCGCGCCAACAGGCAGCCGATACCGGTGGGATAACCGAACATCTTGTAGAACGAGAGTGTGACGAAGTCCGGCTTGTAGACGCCCAGATCCAGCCGGTTGGTGGCTACATAGGCGGCGGCGTCCAGCAGCACATCCCAGCCGGCCTCGTGCGCCTGGGCGATCCAGGCCAGCGGGTGCTGCACGCCCGAAAAATTGGATTGGGCCGGGTAGGCAAACAGGTTGTGCCGCCCGCTACGGGCCAGCTTCCACTGCTGCTGGAGCGCCAGTTCCTCCACGCGCATCTCCGGTAGGCAAACCGGCACGTAGGAGATTTCGGCCTGGCGCGCCCGGGCGTACTCCCGGATCCCGTTGACCGAATTGTGATTGTCGAAGGTCAGCAGGTAGTGGTCGCCGGCGCCGAACGGGTAGGACTCGCCCACCAGTTTCA
>JBBQLF010000043.1:0-13997 GCA_038327695.1 Bryobacterales bacterium | reverse complement strand
GAGGTAACCAAGAGATGAGACACGCCAACCCCGCTCAACTGGCCGTTCCAATCGTCGCGATCGCGTTGATCAGCGTGACGTTCTACGCAACGCAGGAGCACCTCGTCTGGATGCACAACATCCTGCAGCACCTCTACTTCGCGCCCATTGCCGCGGCGGCCATCTCCTTTGGCTGGAGAGGCGGGCTCGGCGCCGCCCTTCTCGCCGCACTCTGCTACGCTCCCCATATCCTGATCGGTCTCAACGAGGGGACAGAGCCGCGCCGCTATCTGACGAGCGAAGCGACCGAGATCCTGGACTTCTTCCTTGTGGGACTTATCGCCGGCGTATTGGCTGACCGGGAGCGCAGGCAGAAAGAGGCACTCCAACGAACGACGGTGCAATTGAATACTGTCTACGTGGAGTTGCAGCAGAACTTTGAACGGATGAAGCGCTCCGAACGGCTCTACGCCATGGGACAACTCTCGGCTGGCCTCGCGCACGAGGTCAGGAATCCTCTGGCCAGTATCGCCGGCGCGGCCGTCATCCTGCGAAAGAAGAGCGGGTCGGAAGAGAGGCGCGAAGAGTTCCTGGAGATCATCGAGAAGGAATGCCTTCGTCTGAACCGCCTTCTCACGAATTTCCTAGAGTTCGCGCGTCCGCAGCCGCCTCAGTATCAATTGACGCATGTTGGCCCCATCCTGGAATCCGTAGTCGCTCTGGCTGCCCATGCCGTTGGACGTCTCCCGGTTCAGTTGCACACGGACCTCGTGCCCGGGATTGCCGAGATCAGCTGCGATCCGGAGCAGATCAAGCAAGTGCTGCTAAATCTGACAATCAACGCGATTCAGGCGATGCCGGATGGCGGGACCATCATTCTCTCCGCGCGGCAGGATGGCGCCCGCGTGAAAATTGAGGTGAAGGACGAAGGGCCCGGAATCAGACAGGATCAGCTTGAAAAGATCTTCGATCCCTTTTTCACAACCAAAGATACGGGAACAGGACTGGGCCTTTCCGTCGCACACCAGATCGTGAGCCAGCATGGAGGCATCTTGAACGCGAAGAACAACCCCGGCCGAGGTAGTACGTTTTCCCTGTTCCTGCCGGTTCAGCACGGGAGGGTGCTGTGAGCCGCGGAAGGATCCTGGTAGTCGATGACGATGCGAGCCTGCGTCGCGTCATGCAGGTTCAGCTGGAGGATCTCGGCTATGCCGCCGCCACGGCCGGCAGCGGTGACACTGCTCTCCAATCGCTGCAGACCTCACCGTGTGAGCTTGTCGTCACGGATCTCAAGATGCCCGGCATGTCCGGCATCGACCTCCTTAGGAAGATACGGGCCGCTTTCCCCGAGACCATCGTGGTGATGGTGACCGCTTTCGGCAGCGTGGAGACGGCGGTGGAAGCAATGAAGAAGGGCGCCTATGACTACATCACGAAACCAGTACACCCCGATGCGCTGGAACTGATCGTGGGCAAGGCGCTGGAGCACCTGCACTTGCTGGAAGAAGTCCGCAGCCTGCGCATCAGTCTGGACCAGAAGTACGGTTTTGAGAACATCCTGGGCCGTTCTGATGCCCTGCTCTACGTGCTGGATCAGACGGCGCGCGCCGCTCAGACCGATGCCACGGTTTTGATTCACGGCGAGACGGGAACCGGCAAGGAGCTCCTGGCCAAAGCCATTCACTTCAACAGCACGCGCAAGGAGCGGCCGTTGGTGACAATCAACTGTGGCGCAATCCCGCGGGATTTGCTCGAATCGGAGCTATTCGGCCACATCAAGGGCTCCTTTACCGGCGCCGTCGCGGACAAGAAGGGCAAGATCGAAGCGGCCGATCGCGGAACCGTATTTCTCGACGAGATCGGCGAGATGCCGCTGGAACTCCAGGTTAAGCTCCTGCGGTTGATTCAGCAGGGAGAACTCGCCAAGGTTGGGGCCACCGGCACAATTAACGTAGACGTCAGGATTGTGGCCGCGACGCATCGCAACCTGAAGGCCATGATCGAGGACGGCACATTCCGGGAAGATCTTTACTACCGGCTCTCCGTGATCCCTCTGGAGCTTCCACCTCTGCGAGATCGTGCGGACGACATTCCGGAGTTGGCACTGCACTTCTTCCAGAAGATCAAGCAGAAACACGGGAGGCCCGGCCTGACTCTGCCTCCCTCGCTCCTGCCCCATTTCACAAGCTATCGATGGCCTGGGAACGTACGCGAACTGGAGAATGTGATAGAGCGGCTCGTGGTACTGGCCCGCTCGAACGAGATTACGATCAGCGATCTGCCTGAGCCCCTCATCCGGCAACAGCCCGTCCTGGACTTCCTCCCACTGGAACTTCCCCATACGGGCATCAATCTTGAGGCAATCGAGAAGGAGTTGATTCTTCGGGCCCTACGGTATTTCGACTGGAACCAGACTCACGCGGCGCGGTTCCTCGACCTCAGCCGCAAGACTTTGATCTACCGAATGGAGAAGTTCGGTCTGCGGAAGGAACAGCAGGAGCAAACTGGTTCGGGGAGCAGGCGGCGAAGCTAGAGGCCGTACCCGCGGGGGCTTCGTTGCCGCGCCTACGCTAGACAAATGTGCGGCGCTACGTCCGCCAAAACGTGGCCGCCCCCCATTTCCGGCCTTCAGCGGAGCGGCTGAGCCGGGCAGACTTTCGTAGCACATCCAAGTGGCGCAACAGATAGCGAACGCGTCTCGCGGGCTGGTTCCGGCCCCGCCTCACGGGCGCCGGCACGTGCCGCGAATTCATACCGCATGCCTTCGGGACCGTAAGATGACCCTGATGAACGCCGGTCCAAACCAACCGGGCTGTGGCGAACGCCGGCCGGCCCCGGCTGGAGTGCTGGCCGTTGCGGATCCTGGCGGCCCGCAAGAACAGACCCGCCTTCACCCAGGTGCAACTCATTCACCGCCAGACCCTGATGCACCAACTCATCGTTGAACTCAGACTCCAGATCGGCGGCCATGTCCGCGAGTTCATCGGCAACCCTTTCGATCCGGGACAGAGCACACTGGGGCACAACCTGATCTCCAAGCCGCGCCTCGATCAGCAACCGTTGGATCTCTTCGAGGTGCTTTCTGGCGACGGCCGCTCGCCGATTAACTCTTTGCCCGATAAGCGCCATTGCTGCCAGTTTTGAGGCAGCGGCGTACTGGTGGGCGGCGAAGGTCAGTTTCGGTCCCAGAAGATTGAACTCCGTTACCAGTTGCCCGATCTCGTCATGCCGCTCGACCTTCACAGACTGGGTCCAGGTACCGCGGCTCATGGAGCGGATCCGCTCCACCACTCGACTGATCGGCCGATCGACAAAACGTGCCCAGACCAGGCTGAGAACGGCGGCGAGTGCTGCGAGCGACATCAGCATGACCAACAAGCGCAGTATTGCCGTCTGCCAAATGAGAGAGTTCTGCGCAGACCTCGCGGAAGCTGCCAGTGCCTCAGCGCCCACTCCGCTACGGACGTGAGTCTCAAGTCGTGTGAAGACCTCCGCCACCTGACGGGCGCTGAACAGTTCCGCGATGGCCGCGAAGATGAGAATGGTCAAAGCGCTCGCAAGCACAACTATGGTTCTGAGTTTCATTCCTCCCCACACGTAGCACTTGAAGCGCCAACCAGCCGCCTTCCGAAAACGGCGGGGATCCACGCGAACGGCCACTAAACTGCAACTGCTACAGCGGAACCAAAGAGGTAATCCGGTGACTGGCGATCAACAAACAGCAACCCTCGTCGTTCAACGGCCATTCAACTCGGCGCTGAACTTGATTCGCTCAGCGCTCATGACCGAGGGCTTGCAGATTACAGCGGAACTGGACTTGGCAGGACGCATCAACAAGGCGCTGCGTCTCGCCCTCCACCCATGCAGGGTGCTCTGCGTGGATTGTCCGGTCGCGCTGCTCGAAGCCATCGCTCTCGATCGTTCGGCCGCGGTTCTGCTGCCCCTGCACCTGGTAGTGGCCGACCACGGCGAAGTCACCGAGGTACACCTTTTGAACTCCACCGCCGCGCTCTACCGCGGCTTGCCGGTTACAGCCAGAGCTTCAGTCAGCAAGCTGCAGGCGAGAGTCGAGGTGGCGCTGAATAGCGTATCGACCCGGCAGCACGCGCTCGAGCTTAGTACGTGAAGGAGGTGCCGTGTTCAGCAGTATCGACGATCAAATCGGTCAAACCCAGGGGCGACCTTTCAGCCGGATGAAGCGGCTGCTCCGTCAGCTGTGTGTGCTTGGCGTAACGGCAGTTCTCTTTGGCAGCCTGTATCCCGGCATTCTGATGCTGGAGTAAACAGGCCATGGGAAACGGCGGCTATTGGAAAGGAGCGGTTCAAGTGGAAACCCAAACTCTGCAAAGGCACGTCCTGACGCTGGCGGCCCTTGAGGAAACATGCGATCCAGTGATCAGTTGTTATCTGAATCTGGAGACGGGCCCGGGTGCCGCCCGGCAGGCTCTGGATGAGCGCGGCCGGCTGTTGAGGAAGTCAATTCCGGCGTTACAGCGCGAACGGTTCGAAGAAGCCCTGAGCCGGGTGGCCGCTCGCCTCGCTGCGGGTTTCCGGCCCGATAGCGCCGGAGCCGCAATCTTTTCGCGCGGCGGGAAGCAGGAATTCTTTCTCGATCTTGAGTTTCGCGTGCCTCTTCCAACGTGGATCGCCGTCAGTTCATCCCCGAACATCTATCACTTGGTCGAGCTTAAGGATACGTACCACAGATATGTTGCCGTTCTGGTGAACGAGCTGAACACCCGGATTCTGGAAGTTCATTTGGGAGACATCACAGCTGCGGTTTTGGCCAGGCGCCCGGAGCTGCGTGAGCGGGTCGGCCGGGGCTGGAGCCGTGAACATTACCAAAGCCATAGGCGGGAACGGACCAGCCAGTTTGCGAGCGAGATCGTGAAGTTTATCGATGAGGCGATGTCCAAGGGAGCCTATGGGCATCTCATCCTGGCCGGAACACCGAGGACCACCGCGTTGCTTCAGCAAGCTCTACCCAAGCGACTGGTATCGAAACTGATAGACGTCCTGCCCGTCTCCGCCAATGACCGGACGGGCGATGTCGTGGCCGCTACACTGGCGTGTTTCGTCGAACAGGAGCAGCAGGAATCTCTCGCTGCCGTCGAGAGGCTACAGAAAGAGATCTGGCGTCATGGCCTCGCGGTGGCCGGTCCACGAGCGACGTTGCAGGCATTGAAATCCGGGCAGGCCGATTTGCTGGTGTTGGCCACGGAGTATGTCCCGGATCCGGCGTGGATTTGCCGGGGATGCGGGAGCTGTGAGATTCACATTATCCGGCCAGCCACCTGCAAACGTTGTGGAGGAGCCAACCTCCACGGGTTGGACATCAAGGAAGAATTGGTCAGGCTGGCGGAGATTGCTTGCTGTGATGTCGAGATCGTCCACGATAGCGACATTCTGATGGGACTGGGCGGCGCCGGTTGCCTGCTCAGGTTTCTCGCACCGGAGGCATACTGCCGGCCGGCCGCCTAGGCGTGGCAATCAGGAGGGGTCAAATGCGGGGATTTGCAGGCTTGGAAATCCTCAGACTTGGCGACAGGAGCCCGGAATCGCGCCGCCGAGTTAAGAGACAGTCTCTTCGAGAACTGGCTACCGGTGCCGCGGCACGAGGGCATCGGCTACGGTTTCGCCTGTTCTACTACCTGGCCGTTTTATTTGCCGCCACCGTCATGGCCGGAGTTCTCAAGTTGGCCGGCCTACTTGGGTGATGAGGAACTGATACGCGGTCGAGGAATTCAGCTCCGAAAACTCGGGCGATGGGCGGAACAGAAAAGAGAGAGGTTTCGCTATGGGTCTTGAGAGCATCGGGACGCCGGTACTGTGGATTGGGTTCACCCTGCTCGTTGTGGCGATGTTGGGGCTCGATCTTGGCGTGTTCCATCGCCGCGCCCACGAAGTCCGCATAAGAGAGGCAGTGCTTTGGACCGTGGTGTGGATAACCCTGGCGCTGCTGTTTAACGTTGGGGTGTATTTCTCGTTTGGGCCGGAACGCGCTTTGGAGTTCTTAACGGGCTATCTCATTGAGAAAGCCTTGTCGGTGGATAACATCTTTGTCTTTCTGGTGCTCTTCTCCTACTTCGCCGTGCCGCCGGCGCTTCAGCACCGCGTGTTGTTCTGGGGTATTGCCGGCGCGGTCGTCATGCGAGCGATCTTCATCGTGCTCGGCGCGGCAGTGCTCCAGAGCTTTCACTGGGTGATTTACCTCTTTGGCGTATTCCTGATCTTCACCGGAGTCAAGCTGCTTCTGCAGCGAGGAGCCGAAGTCCATCCCGAGCGCAACCCGATCTTCCGTCACTTCAAGCGACTCATTCCCGCAGTCTCAGACTATCGGGGTTCGAGCTTTACGGTAGTCGAGGCCGGAAAGCGGTACGCGACGCCACTTCTGTTAGTTCTGGTAGCCATTGAAGCAACCGACATAGTCTTCGCCGTGGATTCCATTCCGGCAGTCTTTGCCATCACTCGCGATCCCTTCATCGTCTACACCTCGAACATCTTCGCGATCCTTGGCTTGCGCGCCCTCTACTTCGTCCTGGCCGGGGTGATGGGCAAGTTCCACTACCTCAAGGCTGGGCTGGCACTCGTGTTGGTCTTTGTCGGCGTGAAGATGACCATAACGGATCTCTACAACGTGCCAATAGCAGCTTCCCTGGCAGTCATCACGATTCTACTGGCGGGTTCGGTGATCATCTCGCTCCTTCGCCCCCCGGCCCCAGCCGCGGTCCCGGAGCTCTCCCTTAAGCCCGAAATGGCACCAACATCGCCGGAACCAACGACTGGGACCAGGTCATGAATTCTCGACGGGATCACTCTGCGGACACGTTGAGCCCGTCTCCGATGGGCACGGCCAGCGCGGCAATGTTGGGGGTAGTCCGCGAACGGACCAGATTTCCGAACAGCAGATCGGCCATTTAGTGTTCGGGCGGGAGGCGGGCTACAATCCCAGCGACGGCAATATTGTCAGAGTCCAGGCGCGCGATCTCAGGAAGCGGTTGGCAGCTTACTTTGCCGAAGAGGGTGCGGAAGAGCCTGTGGTAATCGAGATCCCGAAGGGCGGCTACGTGCCGCATTTCCAGCCTCGCTCCCAGGCAGGGCTGGATGTTGCCAGGCTGACGACTGTCCGCATGCTGACGCCGGGCGGCTGGCCCAAATGGACCACAGTGACGCTGGGCTGTTCCACTGCGGGCGCGCTGCGCGCGTAGTAGTATGCGGGACGGAGTAATCTCACATGGATCCTGATGTCCGCTGGACGGCAGTGGCGGTTGGCATGATGCTGGCGGCCGGATGCACGGTGCATTTGGACGGAGACGGGGCGGGCGCGACGCAGCGCTCCACGCAAGTGGTGGCCCGGGAAAAGGCCGCCAAGGCGGAGATGGTGGAGGCGGAGTTCCAGATGAGCGCTGGTGAACTGCGCCTGAGCGGTGGAGCGAAGGAGCTGTTTGAGGGCGAGTTTGCCTACAGTGTGGCTTCGTGGAAGCCGGAAGTGCGCTACGACGGGAGCGGATTCCGGGGCCGGTTGACGGTGCGGCAGAACGGCGGCGGCACGCAAACGGGATCGATGAAGAACGAATGGGTGATGAAGCTGGCGAACGACATTCCGATGGACCTGCGGGTGCAGTGTGGTGCGGGTGAGAACGAGTTGAATCTGCGCGAGTTGACGCTGCGGAGCGTCGAGGTCAAGTTGGGCGCCGGCCGGGTGGATATGGATCTGCGGATCAAGCCGGGCAAGGACGTGGATGTCAGGATCGAGGGCGGCGTCGGGGAGGCCAAGGTCCTTGTGCCACGCGATATCGGCGTCGTGGCCGAGGCGTCGGGCGGCTTGGGAGAAATCGACGTTCGCGGCATGAAGAAAGACGGCAACCGGTGGCGGAACGGCGCGTACGGCAAGACGGCGGCAACGATTCGCCTGACGGTCCACGGCGGGATCGGCGCCATCCGAATTGTGGCGGAATAGCGAGCGGCCAGGCGGGGGCTGTGGGCAGATAGGCCAGAGGCGGGATCGGCGCCATCCGAATTGTGGCTGAGTAGCGAGCGGCTAGGCGGGATCGGCGGGCAGATAGGCCAAAGGCGGGATCGGTGCCATTCGAATTGTGGCGGAGTAGCGAGCGGCTAGGCGGGATCGGCGGGCAGATACGCCAGTGGCGGGGCGACCTTGGAGAGAGCTCGGACCACGCGGCGGTACGGAAGCGCCTCTAACGCCGGACAGGAAAACCACTCGGCATCGCGCCACGAGGAGTAATACCAGCGGGCCAGGAGCGCGATGTGCTCGGAGCGTTCGCGATTACCGGCGTGCAGGGGGGGCAATTGGGCCACCACTTCTCGAAGGCGCCGGTCCATGGGGACGGGCTCACCGGACGTGGCGGCGATGCTGAACTGCACGGGCTCATGCCAGAGGCCGTGGGCGAGAAAGTGCAACTGGACAGCGGCGGGCTCGACGCCAGGCGAGACCGCGACTCCGCAGAGGGCATCGGCGCTGGTAGCCAAGTCATCCCGCAGCTTGAGCACCTGCTCAATGCGCTGAAGGCGCTGGTGCTGGCGGAGGGCGTCCTCGAAATCAAGGTTGGCGCTGGAGCGTTCCCGGGCCTGGGCGGTGGATTCCAGGAGGCTGTGGCCCTGGGTGGAGAGGAACTGAACGAGGCGATGAACTTCGGTGGAGTACTCCTCCGGGCCGACGACGGCCTGGCACGGGCGCAGGCACCGGGACATCTCGCCGTAGATGCAGCCGGGGTGATCTGCCGAGACGGCGAGGTCGTCCTGGCAACGCCGGACCTGAAAGAGATCCAGAACCTCCTGTTCAAAACGCTCGGCCGAGGCGCGGCTGCGAAACGGGCCGAACTGAAAGGCGCGGCTGCCGCTGAGGCGCGTAGAAACCGAAGTGCGGGGGAATGGATTGGCGAGCGTCACCTTGACGAATGGGCTGAGGCGGAGCCGGATGCGCTCGGCGTAATCGCCGGGGAAATGGGTGCGGGCCCACTGGTAGTAGACGAGGCTGGAGGCGAGGCGGGAGGCGGTGAGAGTGTAGTCGACACGGACGGCCAGATCCCGGAGACTCAGCATGCGGGACAGGTTCGCGCGTTCCCCCAGCAGGCGGCGCAGGCGGCGGCGCAGCAAGGCCGTGCGGCCCAGATAGGGGTTCCCTTCCCTGGGCACGATGAGGAAGACGGCCGGCCGGTCCGGCGTGGCGTCGAGATCGAAGGGCGGATAAAGGGTGGTTGTCGCCAATTACGCCTCCGGCCGGAGAGGCCGCCGAGGGCCCGCCGGCAGTGCGGACGGGAAGCCGGGGGTGGAGTTGCCGATGGGGCGGATGGAGCTATTTGGGGAGATGGAGGCGCGAGTCACTTCCCCGATTGTAGCGGCGGCGGAATGCGGCTGTGCGGGGCGCGGGCAGCGGGTGGGTTGCGCCGGCGCCGACCGATCTGCTAGTTAAGTTAGAGACCAAGGAGGCGCCGGAGGAGATTGCGCTTCCGCCCGTCATGAAAAAAGCTGTGAAACAAAGCGAGACCAACGTGGCGCGGGACAGGCGCGCCCATACGGAGCAATTCGCGGAGGCGATGAAGTATTTCCACCAAGGGAGCTTCGAGCGGGCCGCGCGGCTGTTTGAAGAGGCGGCGACGGGAGCGCACATCGGCGTGAACGAGTCGGCGCAGATGTATGCGCGGATGTGCCGCCAGCGGTTGGAGCAGGCGAGCGTGGAGTTGAAGACCCCCGAGGACTACTACAACTACGCCGTGGGCCTGATCAATGCCAGACGGTTCCGCGAAGCGCGGGAGAGCCTGGAGAAGGCTCTGGCGGCGGGGCAACAAGCGCACATGGTTTACGCGCTGGCTCTGGTGGAAGGTCATTTGGGCTCAATGGATGCGGCGGTGACGCATCTGCGGCAGGCGATCCAGATGGATCCGTCTGTGCGCGGGCTGGCGCGCAGCGATCCCGATTTCGCGCCGCTGCTATCCAATGCCAGGCTTCGGGAGGCGCTGGCGCCGGCGCAGGGTCCCGGAGATTGAAGGCCCGGGGCGGACGCTGATTCGAGAGACGGGGATGACCAGGCAGCCTCAATACGCGCCCCTTCGCATCGTGGCGATTGGTGGAGGCACTGGCCTGTCCACGCTGCTGAAGGGACTGAAGCTATACTCGGTCACCCAGACGCGGGAAGCGCCGAAGGGGCCGGCGGTGGAGATCACGGCGATTGTCACCGTGACCGACGATGGCGGCAGTTCGGGGCGCCTGCGGCGCGAGTTCGCCATCCTGCCGCCGGGCGATATTCGCAACTGCATGGCTGCGCTGGCCGAAGACGAATCCCTGCTGTCTCAGCTGTTTCAGTACCGGTTCGGCGGGGGCCGGGGGCTGAAGGGCCATAGTTTCGGAAACCTCTTTCTGGCGGCGCTCACTCAGTTGACGGGGGACTTTGCCACGGCGGTGCGTCTGAGTTCGGAGGTGCTGGCCATCCACGGGCGGATCTTCCCCTCGACGGCGGAAAACGTCACGCTGCGGGCGCGGCTGAGCAATGGCCGTGTGCTGGAAGGCGAGACGCGGATCAGCCGCAGCACGTCGCCGATTGCGATGCTGGAACTCGAACCTGCGACGGCAAAACCGCTGCCGGAAACCATCAAGGCCATTCGCGAAGCAGACCTGATTACGTTGGGGCCAGGGAGTCTGTTCACCAGTCTGATTCCCAACCTCCTGGTGAAGGGGATTCCGGCCGCGATCCAGCGATCCAAGGCGATCAAGGCCTGCTTCGTCAACCTGATGTGGCAACCGGGCGAGACGACGAATATGAGCGCATCGGACCACATCGCAGCAATTCAGTGCCATGGGGGACGGCGGCTGATCGACTACGCGATTGTGAACACCGAACCGATCGACGACCGTCTGCTGGTGCGCTATGCGCGCGAGCGGGCCATGCAGGTCAACTACGACACGGACCAGTTGAAGAAACTGGGGGTGCGTCCGGTGGGGATGAAGCTGCTGGCGCAGGGCGAGAAGGTCCGGCACGATTCGGACCTGGCGGCCATGGCAGCGGTGGAGTTGGCGAAAAAGGCGCGGCGGGGGATTGTCCAGCGCCGGAGCAAGACCGGGGATCGATAGGACGAAGCTATGGAAAACGGAGTATCCGTCATCATTCTCGCGGCCGGACTGGGCACGCGCATGAGATCGAAACTGGCCAAGGTACGGCATCGGGCCGGCGGCGCCAGCCTGCTGGAGCATGTCGTCCGCGCCGCGAAGTGCGTCGCGGTGCCGGAACAGATTACGGCGGTGATCGGCCATCAGGCAGACGAGGTGCGGGCCGACGTGGCCGCGCACGGCATCAGCTTTGCGCTGCAAACCGAACAGAAGGGCACAGGCCACGCGCTGCGGATGTGCGAAGGACAACCGGGCTTGGGCCAAGGGCGAGTGGTGGTGCTGTACGGCGATTGCCCGTTGCTGTCGGTGACGACGATCGAGCGGTTGCTGCAGGCGCACGCCGGCGCGGCGCAGGCGGCCACCGTCATTACGACGAACCTGGCCGATCCGTCGGGCTACGGCCGGATTGTGCGGGATGAGGCTGGCCGCGTGGCGGCGATTGTCGAAGAGAAGGCCGCGAGCACGGAGCAGAAGCGGATCACTGAGATCAACTCCGGGATGTACTGCTTTGAGGCTTCCGTCCTGTGGCCGTACCTGGCCAAGGTGACACCGAATCCGGCCTCCGGCGAGTACTATCTGACCGACGTAGTGGAACTGATGCGGGCCGAAGGGCAATACACGGTTCCACTGGTGATCGACGACGCCAGCGAATTGTTGGGCATCAACACAAAGGTGGAGTTGGCCGAGGTGGACAGGATCTTCCGCGCGCGGAAGGTGCGTGAACTGATGCTGGCCGGGGTGACGGTGGAGCGGCCGGAGACAGTCACAGTGGACCTGGACGTGGAGGTGGGCGCCGACAGCGTGCTGGAGCCGTTTGTGCAACTGCGCGGGCGGACGAAGATCGGCGAGGGCTCGGCGGTGGGTGCGTGCTCGATTCTGAGTAATGCCGAGCTGGGCGCCAATGTAAAGGTGTTTCCGTTCACGACCATCACCGATTCCGAACTGCGGGACGGGGCTGAGGTGGGCCCGTACGCGCGGTTGCGCATGGGCGCTGTGATGGAGGAAGGCTCGCACGTCGGCAATTTCGTGGAACTGAAGAAGACGCAACTGGGACGCGGCGCCAAGGCGATGCATCTGGCGTATCTGGGCGATTCCGAGATCGGCGCCAAAGTCAATATCGGAGCCGGGACGATCACGTGCAACTACGACGGAGTGAACAAACACAGGACGTTTATCGGCGATGGGGCGTTTGTGGGCAGCAACTCCACGCTGGTGGCGCCGGCCGAGATCGGCGTGGGCAGCTATGTGGCGGCGGGCAGTGTGGTGACCAAACCGGTGCCGGCCGATGCGCTGGGTATCGGGCGCGGCCACCAGGTGAACAAAGAGGGCTGGGCAGCGGCGCGACGGGCTAAGAACAAGAAGCAGTCATAGCACCAGCATCGGGTGGTAGATGTTGGGCAGGACGGCCTCGCCGATGGCGATGAGTTCGCCGTCGCCGTTGACGGCCTTGACGAGGCGTGAGAGGCCGCGCGTGCGGAACGGCGAGACGCGAAAATCACGACCCTGGCGGATGTGGCTCTCCGTAAGCTGATCGACGATCTCCAGCGGCAACTCGGGGAGCAGTTCGGCCGACGGGATGAGCGCCTGAGTGAGCGCATCGTTGGCGGCCAGCTCACCCAGTTGATCCAGAGTGCGCGCCTGGGCGATGGCAAAAGAGCCGGATTGAATGCGGCGCAGGCGGCTGAGATGCGCCCCGCAGCCGAGCAGGCAACCGGCGTCATGGGCGATGGAGCGGAGATAGGTGCCGGCTGTACAGTGGACTCGGATGTCCACCTCGGAACCCTCCACGCGCAGGATCTCCAGCGACAGAACGGTCACTGCCACGGGCTTCATCTCCACCAGGATGTTCTTCCGGGCGAGTTCGTGGGCCGGGCGGCCATTGATCTTCTTCGCCGAGACCGCGGGCGGCACCTGCTGAAAAGTGCCGCGGAACGGCGCCAGAACGGATTCGGCCTGCGCCGGCGTGAGAAGCGGAGCCGCATCGGCAGAGGTGGGCTCACCGTCGGCGTCATAGGATTTGGTGGCGAACCCGAAGCGCACGGTGCCTTCGTAGGTCTTCTCATTGATGGAGAAGAACTGAGCCAGGCGAGTGGCCTTGTTCAGCAGCAGCGGCAGGACTCCTGTGGCCATGGGATCGAGCGTGCCCAGATGGCCGACCCGCTTGGTTCCGGCGAGGCGCCGCATCCGGTTCACGACATCATGCGAGGTCCAACCCTGCGGCTTATCGACAACAATTACGCCGTTCATGTTCAGCCCTTCTTCATCTTCTCAAGTCCTGCGGTGCAGCGACAGCTAAACTGGAATGAGTGGAAGAAGAAGTTTCAAGTCAAGGCTACGACCGGCGGCTGGTGCGGCGGCTGTTTTCGACCGTTCTGCCGTACTGGCGGCCGACTCTGGTGGCGCTGTGTTGCCTGCTGGTGAACTCAGTTCTACAGGTCCTGACTCCGCTGTTGACCAAGATCGCCGTAGATCGCTATCTGGCGCCCAACGGCCAGCGCAATCTGCCGTGGCTGGAGCAGTGGCTGGCGCCGGGCGCGACGGAAGGGATGATGCAAATCTCGCTCATTTATTTGAGCGTGATTGTGGTGGGGCTGGCCATGGACTTTGGCCAGCAGTTGCTCATGCAGTGGACCGGGCAGAGGGCCATGTTCGACCTGCGGCACCGGCTACTGGGCAAGCTGCAGAGCCTGGACGTGCCGTATTTCGACCGTCACCCGGTGGGCCGGTTGGTCACGAGAGTGACCTCGGACGTGGATGCGTTGAACGAGATGTTCGCTTCCGGGGTGGTGACACTGCTGGGCGATCTGCTGGTGCTGGTGTTCATCGCCACGGCGATGTTCCATTTAAGCCCGAGCCTGACCGTCCTGATGCTGGCCGTGATGCCGGTGGTCTTT
>JBBQLF010000042.1:0-14018 GCA_038327695.1 Bryobacterales bacterium | reverse complement strand
AGAGGGCCTTCGGCGTGCCGCGCCACGCGGCATTCGCCGCGGATGATAACGCCACACCAACTGGCTACGGGAAACAAGAGACTTGCGCGCCTACGGCGCGGATGATGTCGCCTGCCCCGCGTCGCGCCACGTGGCGCGGCCTGTTTTTGACGTGGGTAACTCTAAATGAGCAGAGGTGGGTCATTTCTCGTGAGCGCCGAGGCCTTGAGCGAGGCGGTGATGTTGTAGTCGCCGGCCTGCAGGAAGGTGATCGAGTAGGCGCCAGAGGCGTCCGTCGTGGCTTCCCGGGTGGCGTTGGTGGAGAGGCTGTTCACGCGGATGAGTGCCTGCGGGACGCTGGCGCCGCTGGCATCGGTCACCGTGCCGACAAGCGTGGCTGTGGTTTGTTGCGCGCGCAGAGTCACGGAAAGGCCCGCGAACAGCAAGGCAACGGTATGAAGCGAGACGTGAAACTTACCCAGGTTCAGAGTGGTCATGGTGCGTTGTAGTAAATACTGCACGCAATGGCACATTTTCTGGTCCGGCAGCCTGGCGTGCCGGCTTGTGCCGGCTTGACGGACGTGGCGGCGGCGGACTGATAGAATAATGGTGCAGTGCGCCCGTAGCTCAGTCGGATAGAGCGTCTGGCTTCGAACCAGCAGGTCGGGAGTTCGAGTCTCTCCGGGCGCACCATTTTTCTCAATCCCATTAGTGTTGTCTGAATGGCCTGGACGGCCCGGGCTGCCTCTCACTCGGCCTTAGTTGTCACATGCAAGTAAATCTACTCGGGCGTCCGGACCGAGGCTTGGACTGTTGATCGTCTCGATTCCGCGACAGTAGCGCCCTTTGAAGGGCGTGCCAGCCTAATGGCAGAGCGTCCTATGAACAGAGCGACGTTTCTGAAAGTATTCACATGCGCAGCCTGGCTGCACGCCCAGAGCCCCGTCGAAAAGGCCTGGAACATCCTGTCAACGGCGGCGCAAGACAAGCGTTACGGGAAGGGGGGCAAAGCCGTCCAGGCGTGAGGTCTGATAGCCGGGAATCCGCGCGCACAAGCGGCGGCTGAAACGGCACTCAAGGACAAACGCGACGAGGTCCGCGCAGCCGCTGCCGGCGCCCATACGCAGGAAGTCGGGGCTGACCGGGTTCAGGGTAGCCCGTGCTCCAGGATGCCCGCAGGAAGGCTCTGGAGCCGAGGCGGACAGCAGCTCTGGCGTCGGCCTTGTGAGCGAAGTGCACCCCAGCTCATCCCGGATGACCGCGGTTCTCGACTCATGGCCGCCATTTGAGGCGACGCCTGAGGGTCTCGTGTCCCATCGGATTGTAACGGCCAGCCGGCGGACGGCTGATGGAGCGCCTGAACGGCGACGGCTTGAGTCTCGTGTCCCATCGGATTGTAACGGCCAGCCGGCCGTGCCCATCAGGGATACAAATTCCTGATTCTGTCAGCCGCGAAGCGGCGCCGGCTGGGACGTGGCCGTTCCGCGCCCGTTACTGGTGCGGGCCCATCTGCTTGGCCAACACCGCCAGCAGGGCATCAGCCGCCGAACTGCCCTGTCCACCGCCCTGCGCCAGAACGTCCGGCACCAGGCGCACGCCGTTTTCGGCCAGGATCGTGAAGATCTGCAGTAGCGCGTAGTTCTCCCCCATGGCCTTGCGGCCCTCGTCATGGGCCCGTGCCCGGGCAAGGCTGATCGCCTCCACCGCTTGCGCCTCCTTGACGCCTTTCATCGCCACCACGTCGGCCTCGGCCTCACCCACACGCCGCTTGGCCAACGCCCCACCTTCGGCCCGCTTCGCGGCGGCACTCGATTCGCCCTCGGCCACACGGATCACGGCCTGCGCCTTTCGTTCGGCAATTGCGATGTTCTGCTGCTCATTGACCAGCTCTTTCTGTTTCTTCGCCAGAGCGGTCTCCGCCTCCAGCGCCTGCCGCGTCTTCTGCGCTTCCATCTGCACCGTGTAGGTCTTGCGCTGTTCTTCTGCCACCTTCCTGGTGGTCAGCGTGGCCATCAGCATTTCAGGCGGCGTAATGTCGCCGATCAGGGTATCGACGCTCTGCACGTCGTATTCCTGGATTGCCCGTGTGATATGGTCCCTCGCTTCCTTTTGCCGGTCGGCCCGGTTGGAGAGGAAGTCCAGGATGGTGTAAGCTTGCGCGCTGTTGCGAAAATAGTTGCCGATGATCGGCTCCAGCACCTGGTTGACCAGGTTCCGCACCGACCCCACACGGGAGATCACCCACGGAGCCTTCGTCGCGCCGATGTTGATAATCTGGCTGACATCCAGATTGAAGGTGAAGCCATCGGCCGAACGCACCGTGATCGTGCTCAGTTTCTCGTCCAGGGTATGGGTTTCGCTGCGACTGGAGGCCCAGTTCAGCACGATGTTTGTCGTCGGCACCAGTTCAATCCGCATGCAGTCCAGGTTCAGCGGGTGCTTGCCCGGATACAGCGGCTCGGACCAAACGCCCTTGCCGCCCCGCGGGCAATGTTGCCGTGCGTGAACTTCTCACCCGATACATCTTCGGCATTCTTGCCCACAAAGCTGACTACCACGCCGGCATGCCCGATTGGCACCTCAAACAAGTCCGCATACTTCACTTCCACAAACCAGGGGTTCAGGTTGTACTGGCCCGATAGCAGAATCTGCTCCTGCAACCCCTTGCACCCGCCATTGACCTAGAAACGCATCCGGATTCTGAAAGCTCTCGTGGTTGGAAACCACTGGGGCCGCCATCTCGCCCGGCGGGATGGGAGCGCTGTCCGTGGCTGTCACAATGCCCACCTTCCCGGTCTCCACTGTGGTCACTTCCGTCTCGGTGACGTCGAACAGGATGCGGTTGATCCGGTAGGAACCAGCGGTCAACACAGCCCCCTGCTTGCCCTTCTGGCCGCCGTTCAACAGGAACGCGCCCGCATCCTGGAAGTTGTTGCAGCCAACGAGCTGGCCAATGATCCGCTGAGCTGGCACGGAATCACCGTCCCGGGTCACTACCAGACCCACGCGGCCCGAGCGGATGACGGTCGACTGATCTTTGATGATCTTGAACACCCACGGCCAGTACCAGAAGTGATAGCCGGGCTCGCCGTTCAACGCGACAATCCGGCCGTTCGGCAGCTTTCTGCCATCCAGAGCGAACTTCCGAATGACGATGCCCACTTCGTTTTCGGCGATCACGACGATGCCGAGTATCGCCTTCAGGAGAAGCAGGACGGCCACCAGACCTAGCGCGGCGGCGATCCACGGGATATATGCAGTCGTGCTATGCAACCTCGTTTGTGATGCGGGGAGGGAGGGGGTGCGCCAGTGCCGGCAGCAGCCGATTCTAAATGGCGCGGTGCATCACATCTCATGGTACGGTTGACCCATGTAAAAAGATCCACCGATCGACGGCAATTTCGGCCTTAGGCCGCCTGTGCGGGCAGCAGAAGTGTCTGGACAGGGCGCCTGGCGCGGAACGCCGCCAACTTGGACGGATACTGGCTCAACAGTGCCTCCGGCGCCTGGAGGTTCCCACCGCCAAGCATCTGCTGGATCTGCAGGGCATTCACCATCGCCTGGCCCCGGGCGGCGTTGGCCACCACAACTAGCGTGCGCGCGGCGTTCGCCGCCAATCGCTCCAGCCGCGGCTTCCACTCCAGCAGTTCGTCCAGATCGTACAGGTAGTCCGCATCCGGTGTCCCCTCTCCATCCCGAAACGCCTCCGCATTCGAACGGCCGTGCAACCGCACCACCGCCACGCTCGTGGTCAGCAACGCAGTCGGCGGGGTCGCCCGGAAACACCGGGGTTGGTCCACATTGACGAACCCAACGTGATAGTTCACCAGAGTCGTCACCGCCTCGTCCCTCAGCCAGGACTCGTGCCGCAATTCCGCCGACAGCGGGAACTCATGAAACTCCCGCCGGAGCTGAATCAGGAACTGCCGGTTCTCCTCCGTGTATCGGAACGCCCAGGGGAACTGCATCACCACCGCGCCCAGCCGCCCGGATTGGAGAATCGGCGCCATTCCGGCCTTCCACGCAGCCACTAACGGAGCGCTCAGATTGCGCTCGTACGTGAATTGGCGGCCCAGTAACGCCGTGAACAGAAACGTCCGGTGCCGCTCCACCTTCTTTACATAGAGCCGGGCGATCTCCGGCTTTAGCGGCGCCAGAAAGGTCTGGTCAATCTCCGCCAGGTTCGCATACTGCAGAAGTAAGTCCAGTGCATGCCAGCCTCGCGAAGCTGGCTTCGGATACACCGTAGCGATCCAATCCGGCCGTTGCCAGCCCGACGGCCCGACAAAAAGTTCGTTGGGCAGAGCCATACGCTCCTCCTTACTTTTTTCGCCATGTCTTCGCTATCTAAAATATAGAACAAAAGGCGAAAATATGCAAGCCGAGACTTCCACCACGTTTTTCGAACCGGCCCCGGTAACCTTCGCCGGGGTTGAGACGCTGTAGGTGTCAATCCCCGTTACGAGAAGCGGGCGCCATTCACCCCAACACCAAAACCTGGCGCCCGCAACGCTCCGCTCACACTACCTCTATCGGCCAAAACATTTCCGCACTTTATGTTTTTGAACATTCTCCGCTGGCGCCGCGGCCGCAGCGGACGCGCAAAGGGCTTAACCGCGCCGGGCAAGCAATGCCCCACACGGGTAAGCCCTTTCTCCTGAGAGATTTCGACCCAGTTACTCGGAGAACATCCCCTCAAAGAGGGCCGAGGTCAAATAACGTTCGCCCGCATCCGGCAACACCACCACAATCGTCTTTCCGGCAAACTGGGGCTCAAACGCGGCCTTCACCGCCGCTGCCGCGGCAGCTCCGCATGAGATGCCGCACAAAATGCCCTCTTCCGCAGCCAGCCGCCGCGCCATCTCCATGGACTCTTCGTTCGTCACCAGATCCACACGGTCCACAAGGGATAGGTCCAGCGTCGCCGGAATGAAGCCGGCGCCGATACCCTGGATCTTGTGCGGCCCTGGTTGCACCGGCTCGCCGTTGCGGGTTTGGGTGATCACCGGACTGGCCGTTGGCTCCACCGCTATCGATGTGATCGGCTTGCCCTTCTCCTGCTTGATATAACGCGAGATCCCACTGATGGTGCCTCCCGTGCCGACACCGGAAACCAGCACGTCTACGCCCCCGTCGGTGTCTTGCCAAATCTCCGGACCCGTCGTTTCAAAGTGAATCCGCGGATTGGCCGGATTCAGGAACTGCTGCAACAACACGTACCTGCCGGGATCCGAGTTGTAGATCTCCTCTGCCTTGGCGATGGCGCCTTTCATTCCTTTTGGGCCCTCAGTCAACACTAGATTCGCCCCGAATATCTTCAGCACTTTCCGCCGCTCGATCGACATGGTCTCGGGCATCGTCAGCGTAATCGGATACCCCTTGGCGGCAGCCACAAACGCCAGTGCGATCCCGGTGTTACCGCTAGTCGGCTCCACCAACGCCTTGCCTGGGCCGAGAATCCCGCGCTGCTCCGCATCCCAGACCATCGACGCCCCAATCCGGCACTTCACCGAATACGCCGGATTCCGGCCTTCGATCTTGGCCAGCACCGTGGCGCCGGCTCCCTTGGTCACCCGGTTGAGCCGCACCAGCGGAGTCCGCCCGATGCTCAGTGTGTTGTCCGCAAAGATGTTCATCTTAGATCTCCCAGTTCGGTACATAGCGCATCTGCCGCTCGCGCCATGAGCGTCCCAACTCCGCGAAGGTGGTCTTGTCGATCACCCCCGCCACAGCGTTATCCACGCGGCCCCAGAACTCCTCCAACGGCCCCGGCGCCTCCAAGGCCGCCCGTCCCGTCCGGCCGCCTTCCAGGGTCCGTATGACTTGGCCCACCGTAATCGTATCGGCTGCTTTTCCCAGCAGATAGCCACCTTCCGCCCCTCGCCGCGACTCCAGGAACCCGGCCTTTTTCAGGTCTGCCAGAATCGTCTCCAGGAACTTCTGCGGAATCGTCTGCCTCTTCGCAATATCGGCGATCCGTGTGGGCTGGCCCGGCGGCGCCAGCGTCAGGTCCAGCACTGCACGCAATGCGTACTCGCACTTCACGGACACGTTCATTAACGATTGAATTGCCATTATCCTATTCTCACTAGAGAATACCCACTTTGCTGCTCAGCGTCAAGACGATCACCAGATCAGGCGCGTATGGTCAGCAGTCCGAGTTCAGTGCCGGGGGCGGCTCCAGCCTTCTGGCGGTGATCGGCCTGCCGAGTTTGGTAGACTGGCCATCGGTAGGTATCGATGGCAAACGCGGTTAAGCTTGAGGGCATTTTCACGCCGACGCTCGTGCCGATGGACGAGCGCGGCAACGTGAACGAAACGGAACTGGCCCGGTTCTTTGAGTGGCTGATTCAGAAGGGCGTCCACGGCCTCTATCCGAACGGCTCCACCGGCGAGTTCACTCGCCTCACCGTGGAGGAGCGGCGGCGCATCGTTAAGATCGCCTGCGAGGTATCGAACGGGCGCGTGCCCGTTCTGGCCGGCGCCGCTGAGGCGAACACGCGGGAGACGCTCATCGCCTGCGAAACTTACGCAGCCTATGGCGCCGCGGCGGTGGCCATCGTCTCGCCCATCTACTACCGGCTAAGCCCGGATTCGGTCTACGCCTACTTCGCCGAGATCGCGCAGAACTCGCCCATCGACGTCACGCTCTACAATATCCCGATGTTCGCCAGCCCCATCGACGTGCCCACCATCCGGCGGCTGGCGCTGGATTGGCCGCGCATCGTCGGCATCAAGGACTCCTCCGGCGACGTCGCGTTCATGATGCGCATGATTGCTGCCATCCGGCCCACCCGGCCCGAGTTCGTCTTCCTCACCGGCTGGGAAGCCGTCCTCTCGCCCATGCTGATGGTGGGCTGCAACGGCGGCACGAACGCATCCAGCAACGTGGTGCCGGAGCTGACGAAAAAGGTGTGGGAACTGAGCCGCGCGGGCCGCTATGAAGAGGCCATGCGGCTGCAGTACCGCATTCTGGAGCTGTTCGACACCATGCTCTACCCGTTCGAATTCCCGGACGGGTTCCGCGCCGCCGCGGAGTTGCGCGGGTTCAATTTCGGCCGCGGCCGGCAGCCGCTCAGCGCCGGCCAACGGGCCGATGAGACGGCGCTGGCCGAGGTGCTGCGCTGCATTCTGGCCGACTTCGGCCTGGTGGATGCGCCCGCCGCGGGCTGTGTGGCGCGCACGGGACAGACCGGGCAGGATAAGATCGGGCAGATCGTCGCCGAAGTGGTGAAAGAGCTGGAACGGAGAGGTGTGCTCTGAGTCACTCGCTCGTACTTGTGGAGGTAGGCGGCTGGTCGCCCGGCATGTTGATTCTCGATGCCATGGAGAAGGCGGCGGACGTCACGCTGCTCCAGGCGGAGTTGAATGACCAGCCTGGCGTGTGCCTCAAGATGATCGGCGCACTGGGTGACGCACGCGCGGCGGCCGGCGCGGCGCGCGGCATGGCCCGCCAGTTGGCGGTGGAGATTGTAGTGGACGTGATCCCGTCGCCGGATCCGCGCTCAGCCGGGGCGTATGAGGCGGCCCCTGATTTTAACCCGTTGATCGAACAGGCCAGCGTGCATGTGCCGCTGCGTGGAGACAGGAAAATGCAATCACAGGCAGGATTTGCCATCGGCTTCATTGAAACGCAGGGCTTTACGGCGGTGTTTGAGGCCATCGACACGGCGGTGAAGACCGCCAACGTGGAGGTGCTGGCTCGGGAGAAGCTCGGCGGCGGCTACATCACCGTGGTGATCAAGGGCGACGTGGCGGCGGTGCGAGCCGCAATCGACGCGGGCAAGGCGAAGGTGGAGAGCCTGGGCAAACTGGTCGCCGCCCACGTGATCCCGAGCCCTTCCAGCGGCGCGCTCTCGCTGCTGCCGAAGTAGCTGGTGGGGTACCCTAAGGGAAACTGGCAAGGAGCTTGGAGTGAAACCCCTATGCCACCGTTCTCAAACTGGATGGCATTCACCCTAAGGGAAACTGGCAAGGAGCTTGGAGTGAAACCCCTGGGGGTCTGTGCGCTCGCCGTCGGCCTGGTCGTGCTGGGGCTGAGCGCGAAGCAATACTCAGCAATTGTGATCGACTACCCGGCGCAGGGTTCAATCTTTCCGCCCGAGATCACACCGCCCACTTTTCTATGGCGCGACGCGGACGGCAATGCGGCCGCATGGTCCGTCGAAGTCACGTTCGGCGACAAATCGCCGCGGATTGAGGTGGCCGCCGAGGCGGAGCGCATGAAGATCGGCGAGATCGATCCGCGCGCCGTCGCGCCCACCAACGAACTCCCCAAGCTCACGCCGCAACAGGCTGCCGCCCGCACCTGGATTCCTGACGCCGCCACCTGGTCAGTCATCAAACAGCATTCGGTGAGCCAGCCGGCCATCATAACCATCACCGGTTATGCGGACCCGGCCCGGAAGAAAGCCGTCTCGCGCGGCCAGGTGACCATCCGCACCTCCGCCGATCCGGTAGGCGCGCCCATCTTCTTTCGTGACGTGCCGCTGATGCCGAACGAGTCTGACAAGGGCGTCATCCGGCCCCTTCCGCCAGATGCCATCGGCCTCATCAAGCTGCGCCTCCGCCATATCGGCGACACCCAGAGCCGCACGCTGATTGAAGGTCTGCCTACCTGTGTGAACTGCCACTCCTTCTCGCTCGATGGCAAGACCCTCGGCATGGACGTGGACGGCCCTTCCAACGACAAGGGGCTCTACGCCCTGGTGCCCTTGCGCAAAGAGACGTCTATCCGCAACGAGAACGTCATTCAGTGGAGTTCCTTTAAAGGGAAACTCGGCGCCAAAATCAGGGCCGCTTCCATGTCGCAGGTGTCGCCGGACGGGCGCTTCGTCGTCACCACGATCGACGATCCGGCCAACCAGTCCGTCAAAGGCCGCGATCCTCTTGACGACAAATTCTACGGCACCAATTTCAAGGACTATCGCTTCCTCCAGGTGTTCTATCCCACCCGGGGCATCCTGGCCTGGTACAGCCGCGAGACTGCCATGTTGCAGCCGCTGCCCGGCGCCGACGATCCCCGCTACGTGCAAACCGATGGCGTCTGGAGCCCAGATGGCAAGTGGGTGGTCTTCGCCCGCGCCGAGGCAAAGTCGCCGTATCCGGCCGACGGCAAGCTGGCCGAATATGCCAACGATCCGCGCGAGACCCAGGTCCGCTATGAGCTCTACCGCGTTCCTTTCAACGGCGGAAAAGGCGGCGTTCCGCAGCGCATCGAAGGCGCCTCGGAAAACGGCATGAGCAACAACTTTCCCAAGGTCTCGCCAGACGGGAAATGGATCGTGTTCGTGCGCTGCCGCAACGGCCAGTTGATGCGGCCCGACAGCCAGCTCTACATCGTCCCCTTTGAGGGCGGCAAGGAGCGCCTGATGACGTGCAACACGTCTCTCATGAACTCCTGGCACAGCTTCTCGCCGAACGGGCGCTGGCTGGTCTTTTCCTCCAAGAGCCGCTCGCCCTACACGCAGATGTTCCTCACGCACATCAATGAGGACGGCACCGACAGTCCGCCGATTCTCATCGACAACGCCACCGCCGCCAACCGCGCCGTCAACATCCCGGAGTTCGTCAACATCCCGCCCGGCGGCTTGCAGAAGCTGGAGGCGCCGGCCACCGACTTCTTCCGTGTCTTTGACCGCGCGCTGGACCTCACGAAGAAGAACCAGACCCAGGCGGCCGAAGCCGAGTGGCGCAAGGCGGTTGAACTGAATCCGGAAGACGGCAAGGCGCGCTTCAACCTGGCGCTATCGCTCGATCAGCGCGGGCAGATTGACGAGGCGATCACGCACTACCAGAAGGCCGTGGAGGTGGAGCCGGACAACGCGGCGGCCTTCACAAATCTGGCCGTCGCGCTGCTGCGCAAGGGGCGGCTGGACGATGCGATTGAGCGCTTCACCACGTCCCTCGCCATTGAACCGGACAACGCCAGGGCGGAGAGCAATCTGGGCGCGGCGTTGATTCAGAAGGGCCGCGTGGATGAGGCGATCGAGCACTGCCGCAAGGCGCTGGCCGTGGACCCGGCCCACCCGGATGCGCACAACAGCCTGGGTATCGGACTGGCCATGCGCGGCAGGGTGGATGAGGCGATTCCGCACCTGGAGACGGCCGTCGCGGCCGTGCCGGACTCGCTGGAGTACAGGTACAATTTAGGGCGTGTTTTGGCGGCAAAACGACGCTTTTTTGACGCGATTCCGCACTTTGAAGAGGCTTTGAAGCTGTCTGGGGGTGCCGAATCGCAGAGTCTCGGCATGCTCTCGGCCATGTATAGCGAAGTGGGCCGCTTCGCCGATGCGGCGCAGGTGGCGCGGCGCGCGCTGGACATCGCGGTGAAGGAAGGCGACACGCGCACGGCGGAGGCGCTGCGCGCCAGGATCGCGGCCTACGAGGCTAGGGCTCGACAGTAAACGCGGCCCGCTCTTCGGCGACCTTGTTGCCCTGCCGCACGATGGCGCGGACATCATAGGTGCCCGGATTCAGATTGGCCGGCATCAGGAAGGGGATGATGCCGTTGGCATCGGCCTTTTCCAGCGCCGGTGTTTCGCTCGCCACCTCCACGCCGTCTCTCATCAATTGAATGCTCAGCACCGCCGCGCCGCCGTCCTTTTCGGGATTGAGCAGCATGTACAGCGCGACGGGCGTGCCCGTTTTGAGATGATCGGAGAGCGCGGGGATCACCTTGCCGGCGGAGTACTGCAGCGGATCCGTGGCGTCGCGCTCCGCCGACGGCGGCTCTACCCGGCGCACCAGCGTGATGTGGCTGAGCAACTGCACGGACTGCGGCACCAGCAGGGCGGCCTGGCGTCCTGAGGCGGCGTTGCCCTCGTGATCCACAATGGCGGTCTCCAACGTGTAGCGGCCGCCCGCCAGATAGATCTGCTGGCCGAAGGTCACGTTGCCCTTGCGGTGGCCGGCCAAGCGGTCTTGCGGAACATCGACGTACACGTCGCGACTGACCTTACGAACCACCTGGCCGGCCTCGTCCTTCACCAGCGCGAGCATGGAGACGTGCAGACGGGCGGTCTTGCCGTCGGCGCTGGTGGTGACCATCAGGTCCGCGATGGGCACCTCAAAGTTGATGGCCTAGCGCGGAGGCGCGATAAGGGCGTTTTGCCGCCAGGGGACGGGCGTTCAGCGCCGACAAGGCGGCGAGCTCAAACGGCTCGATCATGGCGCCCGCGAGCTTGGGCAGGGCGTAGTAGCCGCTGCGGGTCTGGACCTTCAGGCCGGGCCGGATGAGCTTCACCTCGATCTTGCGGAACTTCCCGTCGTAGTTGGATGAAGTGGGCGCATAGCTCAGCTCGTAGTGGGTGCGCACATCCTCCATGAGCTGGGCCAGAGGCTTGCGCAGGTCGTTGGTGTTGGCGATGAGGAAGCCGCCGGTGCCCTCGGCAAGCTCTGCGAGATTCTGCTGGTAGTCAGCCTTGAAGCCGGCCGAGATCATCTCTTCCTGCTTGAAGTCCTCCGGCCGGAAGTTGTCGCCGTTCGTCTCAGTCTGGCGCCGTTGGGCCAGCCGGGCTGCATTCTGCAATTGACTGGTGCTGCCGGAACTGGAGATCTGCGTGGTTAGGCCGCGCACGTCCATGCCATAGATGCTGACGTTGGCGCGGTTGGCGGCTGCGATCGTGTTTCGGAACATCTCCTGATTGTTCGCCGGCAGAACCAGGCCCTCCGAAAACAGAAGCACCGTCTTTCGGCCGGGCAGAGATTCGTGGCGCGTCACCATCAGTTTGAGGGCCTCGACGACGCGCATGCCCTCCACGTCCCCCAAGCCCAGCAGAGACTGGCCGTAGATCATGCGGGCGATCATCTGGTTGGCCTCGCCGATACTGGCTTCGGCTCCGGCGATCGCGCCGGACGGGCTGCCCACCAGCACGGCCACTTGATCCACAGTGCTCACGATGCCGCCTTCAGTAAGAACCAGGGCAGACTGGATCTGGTTCAGGACCTTCGAAGAGTCCTGCGCGAACTGGGAATAGGCGCCGGTGGCGGCGCGCTCCACAGCCTGGCGGATCAGAGCCTTGTCGGCCGTAAACTGCTGCAGCACGTTCAGGCGCGTGTCCATGCTGAAGACGGCCATGTACGTGTTGGGGCCAATCTCCTTCTGCAAAAGCTCCAGCGCTGCGTCCCGGGCGAAGTCGCGGCTGCGCGGCCCCATTGAGTTGAAGACCAGTGACACCAGGTTGATCTGGCGCACAGGATTCAGTGTTCTGACTGCGGCCGTCTGGCCGGCGGCCACCACCTGTCCGGCCGTGGCCTCCTCGCCGATCTGCGCCTTGTCCGTGAAGCTGCGGAAGACTCGGACCGTCTGCTTGACCCCGTCCTCATAAACCTCCACCTCTTCCGGCTTGAGATCACGCACCAGGTTCGCCTTGCGGTCGCGCACCACCAGATCCAGCAGCACCTCCTGCGCCGTGGTCCGGATGATGGTGTCCGGCGGAGCCTGAGCGAGGGCAGGCAGCACCGCGAGAAGCGCGGAAATGCAGACTGGCAGGGAGTTTCGCATGGCCACTCTCATTGTAAGCTGCCGCCCCGCGACACCCCTGATTTTGACGCAGGGCAAGCCATTCGGCTATAGTGCGCAGAGTCCGGCAATTCTCTGGGATCAACCGGACAGTTCGCTTCCGAAGGAGCAAGCACAATGCGCAGCGCAATTCCCACTGGGGCGGAATTCAAGCAGCAACTGCGCGACGGGCAGCCAAAGATGGGCCTGTTTGTCAATTCGCACAGCACCACCATCGCCGAGCAACTGGCGCACAGCGGCTATGATTGGCTGCTGATTGACACGCAGCATGGGCCGATGGCCAGCGAGACGCTTTCCACCATGCTGTGCGCGGTGGCCAGCGGCGGCGCCAAGTCGATGGTGCGTGTGGCCGGCTACCATGATCGCGGCGGAATCCAGCAGGCATTGGATCTGGGCGCCGACGGCATCCTGGTGCCCTATATCAATACGGCGGAAGAGGCGCGCCAGGCGGTGAGCTGCGCGCGGTATCCGACAGCCGGTACGAGGTCTGTCTACTTCCCGCAGCGCAGCATGAACAAGGCTGGCTTGCTGGGCTACGCGGGTGCCGCCAACAGCAACGTGATCATCGCGCTGCAGGTGGAGACGGCGGCCTGTATCGACAACATGGCCGAAATTGCGGCGGTGCCCGGCGTGGACATGCTATTCCTGGGCCAGAACGACCTCTGCATGTCGATGGGGCTCTATGAGAAGTACGAGTTCCCCCAAATGTACACCTCGCCGGAGCTGGGCGCGGCCACGCAAAAGCTGATCGATGAGGCCCGCAGGAACAACGTCATCCTGGGCCTGTTTCTCTTCGGCACGTCGGGTGTGGGCGAGTTTCTGGAGAAGGGCTTCACATTCATCAGCATCGGCATCAGCATCGGCATCAGCATCGGCATCAGCATCGGCATCAGCATCGGCATCAGCATCGGCAACGATCTCCATCACGTCCTCACCCAGGCGTCGGCCTACGTGAAGGACATGGAGGCCATCGCCGCCGGGAAGGGCAAGAGCTGGACCCGGCGGCCCAGCGCGCTGGTATAGCTCCTACTTTGCCAGCAGCGCGTCCAGCGCCACCTGCGCGATGGCTTCATCCACTTCGGAGGCGGCGCCACTCATCGCGATACCACCGAGAATCTGCCCGTCCACTTTGATAGGCAGACCGCCCTGATTGGGAAAGCCATCGGGGTACGACAGCACGCCCAGCTCACCTTTCTTGAGGCTATCGGCGGCGTTCTTGGACGGGCTGCGGAAGGCTGCCGAGTGACGCGCTTTCTTCTGCGCGAACAGGATGGTGTTCAGGCTGGCGCCGTCCGCCTTCTGCAGGAAGAGCAGGTTACCGCTCTCGTCCACGATGCAGATGGTGACCTGAACGTTGCGTTTCTGCGCTTCGGCCTCGGCGGCGGAAACCATCGTTTTGATGGCGGCGAGGTTCAGGTATTTCCTGGACGGAAGCTCGACGGCGGGCAGTACGACCGACGAGAAGAGGAGCAGGGCGGCAAGTTTCAGCATGTCGCCTATCGTAATTCATTGGGGG
>JBBQLF010000041.1:0-14055 GCA_038327695.1 Bryobacterales bacterium | reverse complement strand
GCTCGTGGATTACCTACGGGCTCGGAACGGAGAATCAGAACCTGCCGGGCTTTGTAGTGCTGTGCCCGGGACTGCCCGTGCTTGGGCCGATCCTGTGGACCTCCGCCTACCTGCCCGGCTCGTTTCAGGGCACCTACGTTCCGAACAACGAGAAAGAGATCGACAAGCTGCTGCCCAACCTGCGCAACGCCCGCTACAGCGCGCCGGAGCAGGCCACGCAGCTGGATCTGTTGCAGAAGCTGAACCGCCGCCAGTTGCAGCGCGAGGGCGCGGACCCGCAACTGGAAGCGGGCATCCAATCCATGGAGGTCGCCTTCCGCATGCAGACCGAGGCGGCCGACGCATTCGACATCACGCGCGAGCCGGAGAAAGTACGCGCCTCCTACGGCGACGGCGATTTTGCGCGCGGCTGCCTGATGGCAGCGCGCCTGGTGGAGCGCGGCGTACGCATGGTCCAGGTCTACTTCGGCGATGACCAGCCCTGGGACTCGCACGACGACATTCTCGATCACCGCCGCCTGGCGCGCCTGGCCGATCAACCGATCGCCGCGCTCATCCGCGATCTCAAGCAGCGCGGCCTGCTCAAGGAGACCATCGTTGTGGTCACCGGCGAGTTTGGCCGAACCCCGGCCACCGAAGTCAGCGGGCTCGTCAAGGTCCAGAACGGCCGCGACCATAATAACCACGGCTACTCCTCGCTGGTGGCCGGCGGCGGATTCCGCGGCGGCATGACCTATGGCGCCACGGACGAGTTCGGCTTCCAGGCGGTGGAAAATCCTGTGGACGTCCATGACCTCCACGCCACCATGCTGCATCAACTCGGCCTGGACCACACACGCCTCACCTATCGCTACAGCGGCCGCGACTTCCGGCTCACCGATGTGCACGGCAACGTCATCCAGGCCATTGTCGGCGGTTGAGGCGCGTGTCTCAGAGATCCGCCCGCCGGCCGTGTGTGCCTGGCGCCAAAACGGCTACAATGGCTCATGGAAGGTTATTGGGGCTGGTGTCCCGCTTGGTCTTCAAAACCAATGCGCGGCTCTTTGAGTCGCGGGTGTGTTCGATTCGCACAACCTTCCGCCAATTCACCCCGCCGCATGCCGCGGATGAGGGTGGAATTTGGCCGTCAGTCTTGCTAAACTCTTTCCCAGTAGGTCTCTGGGACTGGTGCGTCTTCTGGTTCGAAAAAGCGTGGCCAGTCTTGTCCATCAAACACAGGAGAATTGAAATATGCTTCAGGCCTTCCGGCGAGTTTCAGCGGGCATCGTATGCCTTCTGATGATGGCGCTGTTTGCCTTCGCACAGTCCGACAACTCCAGCATCTCGGGTATCGTCAAGGATCCCAGTGGTGCCGCGGTTGCCAATGCAAAAGTCGCAGTTGTTAACGAAAGCACCAACTTTGAGCGTCTTGTGACGACGAACGAGTCGGGCTTCTATACCGCCACCAACATCGCCCCCGGCTACTACACCGTCAAGGTGGAGGCCCCGGGCTTTAAGACCGCCACCACCACCCGCATCAAGCTGGAGGCAGCGTTGCCTCTGGCCGTGAATATGGATCTGTCGGTCGGCCAGTTGACTGAGTCGGTAACCGTCGAAGCCAATGTGGCGCAGTTGAACACCGAGTCCGCCACGGTCGGTAAGACCATTGAACAACAACAGCTTCAGAACCTGTCGCTGAACGGCCGCAATCCGCTGTTCCTGGCAATGTTGAAGCCCGGCGTGCGCCGCGGCTCACCGCTCAGCAACTTCAGCTACGGCCTGGATTCGGGCGGTTTAACCATCAACGGCGGCCGGTCGCAGGACTCGCTGATCACCTTTGACGGCGCCGTCGGCATTCGTACCCGCGCCAACGGCACCTCCATCGGCACCGCCGATCTGGACACCGTCCAGGAAATCCAGGTCCTCACCGCCAACTACTCGGCCGAGTACGGCCGGTCGTCGGCCGGCCAGATCCGCATGGTGACCAAGTCCGGCGGCAAGCAGTTCCACGGCACCATGTACGAGTACTTCCGCAACAGCGCGTTGGACGCCAACACCTGGGCGCGCAACCGGAACGCCGCCTCCAATTTTACCGCGCCCTTCCGCTACAACCAGTTCGGCTGGAACCTGAACGGCCCGGTGATGATCCCGAAGCTGTTCAATCAGAGCCGCGAGAAGCTGTTCTTCCTCGTCAGCCAGGAGTGGGTCCGCCGCCGTGCGGAAGATACCAGCTTCCAGCGCGTACCCTCCGCCCTGATGCGCCAGGGCAACTTCAGCGAGCTCCTCGGCACCAATCAGTACTACGGCTCCCCGCGTACGGTCAACGACCCCAACACCGGTACGCCGTTCGCCGGCAACATCATTCCCCAGTCCCAACTCAGCCCGAACGGCCTTGCGTTCCTGAGAACCTATCCTGCCTCCAACGGCAGCTTCCAGGGGAACACCAACTTCTTCCAGGTGCGGCCATCCTGGCAGAATCAGCGCAAAGATACAGTAGCGCTGGACTACAACCCATCCACCAACCAGTTCGTCAAGTTCCGCTTTTCGAACTACAACTGGATGGCGCTGGACAGCTTCCGCGGTGGATTTGACTATGCCATCACGGACTGGTCCCGCCCCAACAGGACGTCCAGCCTGGGCCACACCTGGACGCTGAGCCCGACGGCGATCAACGAGTTCCTCGTTGCCGTGTCGGTGGACCGCGTGCAAATCGGCATCGACAAGACCGGTGAGCGCTACCTGCGTTCCCGCAGCGGCATCAACTACCCGTACATCTTCCCCGAACGGAAAGAGATCTACGACAAGGTGCCCACCATCGCGATTCCCAACGTCGGCACCATCGACGGCGGCCCCTATCCCGCCAGCTCGGCCGGCCCGATCTACCAGATCTCGAACAACTTCACCAAGATCCACAACAACCACACCTTCAAGGCCGGGTTCCTGTGGGAGCGGTCTGGCCAGAACGATTTCGACCAGATCAACGTCACCGGCGTCCCCGGCGGCACCAACAACCAGAACGGCCGCTTCGAGTTCAACGACGTCCGTCCCGGCGCTCCGGGCACCGGCACGGGTCTTTCCAACGCAGCCATGGGCCTGTTCTCGGCTTATGCCGAAATCGGTCCGCGCGCCTACACGCCGTATCGCAGCCACATGGCTGAGTTCTTCGTGCAGGACTCCTGGCGCGTCAACGAGAAGTTGAAGGTGGAGTTGGGCCTCCGCGGCACCTGGCAGAACGGCTACTACCGTTCGCTGTGGGGCAACATGGCCGTCTTCGATCCGAAGCGCTACGATCCGTCCAAGGCTGCCGTGGTCGACCGCGCCACGGGCGCTGTGCTGAGCGGCGACCGCTACAACGGTGTCTTCATTCCGGGTTCGGCTTTCCCGGATGCCGGCAAGGGCCGCGTGCCAGCCATCGACAGCGGCGAGTTCAATCGTCTCCTGTCCGGCGGCAGCGTCTACCCCTCCGAGAACCAGTTCAACTTCGCGCCGCGAGTCGGCTTCGCCTATTCGATGACGTCGAAGAACGTTCTCCGCGCCGGCGTCGGCAGCTTCATGTCGCGCCCCGGCGTTTACGACAGCGTCTTTCTCGGCGGCAACCCGCCGTTCCAGCCGATGGTCTCCGTGGCCAACGGCATCGCCGACAACCCCGGCGCCGGTCCCAAGACGGGCTTCCCCCAGTTCTTCATGACCATCGATCCGAAGTACAAGATCCCGCGCAGCTACAACTGGAACGTCACCTATCAGCGCCAGTTGACCTCCGACACCACCGTCGAAGTCGGCTACGTGGGCACCGTAGGCAACTACCTCTCCCGCGAACGGGACTTGAACCAGTTGCCCACCGGCACCACGTTCCTGCCCGCGTCCCAGGGCGCCAACACCGCCTTCCTGCGCCCCTTCCGGGGCTTCGCCAACATTCCCATGTTGGAGCACTCCGGCCGCAGCACCTACAACGCGCTGCAGTTTGAAGTGAACCGCCGCTTCGCCAAGGGCCTGCTGTACGGCTTCGCCTATACCTTTTCCAAGGGCATGGACAACAACTCCGGCCCGCGCGACGGTTTCATCGATGTCTACAACCAGCAGCTCAACTGGGGCAAGTCCGGCAACGACACCCGCCACGTAGCCATCACCAACGTTGTGTGGGAAATGCCGTTCTTTAAAAACAGCGGCCATCTCGCCCGCCTGACCCTGGGCGGCTGGCAGATGTCGGCCATCAACCAGTGGCAGACCGGCTCGCCGATCTCCATCGGCAACGGCGACGACTACCTCGGTATCGGCTCCACCAACGACAAGACCTGGAACCTCGCTGGCCAGCCGAACCGTCCGCAGGAGTTCGCCCACGCCAACGCCAGCGGCAACTACACCGGCATCACCAACTTCTGGTTCGATCCCAACGTGAGCGGCGGCAAGTGGGCCACCAAGCCCGCCAACGGCACGCTCCCCAACCAGAACCGCAACTCCATCAGCTTCAACAACGTCGGCTTCCAGAACTGGAACCTCGCGCTGTTCAAGTCCTTCCGCATCACGGAACGTCACATTGTGCAGTTCCGCGCCGAGGGCTTCAACTGGATCAACCACCCCAACTGGGGCGGTGTGAACACCAACCCGACCGACGCCACCTTCGGCATGGTCACCGGCAAGAGCAGCGAGCGCACGGTTCAACTGAGCCTGCGTTACTCGTTCTAGCCTGACCGGCTGATCGAAAACCTCCGGGCCTCGCCTTCGGGCGGGGCCCGGTTTTTTTGTGCCTGCACCGATCCGTAGGGCGGACCCCCTGGTCCGCGGCCGGCCCCCTGGCCGGCCCGGGGGCCGCCCCACTTCCTGCGGCTGTCTGTGAGTACGGCTCCGCAAGGACCTCCGCCTTCGCCCCGCCCCTGCCGGCCGTTGAGTTGCGGGACGATAGTCACATGATCCCTTGGGACACGCTGAACGCGGAGCAACGCCAGGCCGTCGAGGCGTGGGACGAAGCGCTGCTGGTGATGGCGCCGGTCGGCACCGGCAAGACCAACTGCCTCGCCCTGCGCGCCGCTCATGCCATGGACCGGGGCGTCGCCGCCTCGCGCATCCTCTGCCTGTCGTTCACCAACAAGGCCGCCCGCGAGGTCCGCGAGCGGCTCGTCCGCCTGCTCGGCAAGGCCGGCGGCGAAGTCACCGCCAAGACCTTCCACGGCCTCTGCGCCCAGATCCTGCGGGCCGAGGCGCCGGTCATCGGCTGGGACCGCGACTTCCTGGTCTACGACGACGAGGATTGCCGGTCCCTGTTCGGCCAGGTGGCGAAACGCGCCGGCATCCTGCCGCCCGAAAACGCCGCCGACGGCTTCGAGTTTCTGCTCTTCCAGGCCGCGGCCTCGGCGCGGCTGAGCGAGTTCGAGGATCAACCGCCCCGCACCCCGCAGCAAGTCTTCGACGAAGCCCTGGCCAACTCGCGCGTGGACTTCCTGAAGCGCCGCGGCGGCCTCGTCTTCAAGCCGCTGCTGGCCGAATACGTCCACGCCCTGCGCGAATGCCACGCCGTCGATTTCGCAGATCTGATCATCGGTGTCAATCGTCTATGGCAGGAGAGCCCGGAGGCTCTGGCCCGCTGGCGCGCGCGCTTCGCCTGGATCCAGATCGACGAGGTGCAGGACACCAACCGGGGCGAGTATCTGCCCCTGCGCCTGCTCGCCGAGGAGCACAAACGCCTCTCGTTTTTCGGCGACATCGACCAGACCATCTACGGCTGGCGTGGCTCGGCGCCGCGCGAGGTCCTGGCCGATTTCAAGGCCCGCTTCGCGCCCGTCCGCGAGATCCAGTTCACGCGCAACTACCGCTCTACCCGGAACATTCTGGCCGCCTGCGAGAAGCTGATCCGCGCCTGTCCCGGCGCCGTCACCAAGCGAATCGTGGCGGACTCCGCCGATGATGGCGAGCCATTGACCACCTACGAAGCTGACAACTCCCTGGACGAGGCGCGCTGGATCCAGGAGCAAGTGGAGGCCATCCGCGCCCGCGCCGGCATCGCCTACGGAGACATCGCCGTGCTGACGCGCACCAACTTCACCGCCCGCGATCTCTCCCGCCACTTCGAGCAACTGGGCCTGCCCCACCTCCAGGTGGATCAGTTCAAGTTCTTCCAGCGGGCCGAGATCAAGGAGACGCTCGCGCACCTGCGGCTGCTGCTCAACCCGCACGACGCCAACAGCATGATGCGCTATCTGCGCGCGCCGCCCAAGGGGGTCGGCGATGCCGCCATCGAGGCGCTCTCCCACGGCGCGCCGCGCGAAGCCGGGCTGAAGATGGGCGACCTGCTGGATCCGGCCACCTTCCGCACCGGGGATCCGTTTCTGCCACTCATGGACGCCATGCGCGCCGGCCACGCCGTCGTCTGGGACATCGAAACCACCGGCCTGAACATCGCCGCTGACGAGATTGTCGAAGTGGCCGCTGCCCGCTGCGGCGCCGGTGGCGTCATCGAGACCTTCCATCGCTATCTCCGCCCGGGGCAGTCCGTGGCCGATTCCGAGCCCATCCACCACCTCAGCGACGCCTTCCTGGCCGAACACGGCCAGGACCCGCACATCGTCATTGAGGAGTTCCGCGCCTTCTGCCAGGGCTGCGTGCTGGTCGGCCACAACATCGCCAACTTCGACATGCCCATGCTGCGCAGCGTCTGCGTGCGGCTCGGCCTGGCCGAATGGGGCGATTGCGCGGTCTTCGACACGCTGGATCTGGCGCGCCGCTATCTCCGCCTGCCACGCCACCGGCTCGGCGACATCGCCCGGCGGCTCAACTTCACCAACGTCCCTACCCATCGCGCTGACTCCGACGTCGCCGCCACCGTGGAGCTGCTCCAGTACCTTCTGCCCAAGCTCGAAGAAGGCGCCGCCGCACGCCTCGACGCCGTGAAGAAGTACGGCGCCCGCTTCCAGCCGCTGGCCGAAGTGATGGCCGGCTGGCGCCTCCGCATGACCGTGGATCGCCCGCCGGAACTGCTGGAGCGCATCCTGGACGAATCCGGCCTGCGCAAGCTCTATGGCCGCGACGCCGCCGACGCCGCCCGCCGCGAACACCTCGAAGAGCTGGTGGCCTTGTTCCATCAGTTCGACGACGAGGCCATGCAGCCGGTGGACGCGCTGCTCCACGTGCTCAACGTCGCCTCGCTCGCCAAGGAGATTGACGGCCAGGCCGCCGGCAGTGGCAAGGTGCTTCTGCTGACAGTCCATCAAGCGAAGGGCCTTGAGTTTGATACCGTATTTGTGGCAGGCTGCGCGGAAGGCGAGTACCCGAATCAGCGCAGTGTGCGCGAGGGCCAGGAGGTGGAGGAGCAGCGGCTCTTCTACGTCGCTATCAGCCGCGCCAAAAAACGGTTATTGTTTTCTTATCCGTTGTTGAACAAGTGGGGACGGCAGCAGATCCGCAGCCGCTACCTGCATATGATTCGATAGGAGGCCTTCATGAGTCAAGCATTCGATATCAGCCGCCGGGGATTTCTCGGCACCGGCATCGCCGCCGCGGCCACCAGACACCTGTTGCCGTTCAACCCGCGCACCCATGCCGCCATGCCCACGCACAACCTGGGGCGCACCGGCTTCAAGGTGGGCATCCTCAGCCTCGGCGGGCAAGCCACGCTGGAGATTCCCGGCAAGGAAGCGGAGTCCGAGGCGATTATCAACCGCGCCATCGATCTGGGCATCAACTACATCGACTCGGCAGCCGGTTATGGCAACGGAACCAGCGAAAAACACATCGGAATCGTGCTAAAAACGCGTCGAAAAGAGGCTTTTGTCACCAGTAAGACGGCAGATCGCACCTATGACGGATCCATGCGCATCCTGGAGCGCACGCTGCAAAGCATGAACACGGACCATCTGGATCTGTGGCAGATTCACAACCTCCAGACCAATGCGGAACTGGAGCAAATCTTTGCCCCCAACGGTGCCATCAAGGCGCTGGAAAAGGCGCGCGCCGAGGGTATGGCGAACTTCGTTGGCGTCACCGGCCACTATGAACCCACTGTGCTGGTGCAGGCCATAGACCGCTTCCCGTTCGACACGATTCTGCTGGCCATCAACGCCGCGGACCGCCACTATTTGAGCTTCCAGGAGCATCTACTGCCGTCCGCGATGCAGCAGCAGATGGGCACCATCAGCATGAAGGTGGCCACACGCGGCCGCATGCTTTCCACGTGGACGCCGCCCCCGCTGGAGCAACAGCCGGAACGGCTCCGCACCAAGCGCACCGGCGCCATCACCATTGAAGAGGCGCTGGCCTACAACCTCTCGCTGCCGGTCAGCACCACCATCATTGGCGTGGACAACGTGGCGCAGTTGGAGCAGAACGTCGCCTTCGCTTCGAAGTTCAACCCGCTGAGCGAAGCGCAGATGAAGGCGCTGGAGAAGCGGACCCTGCCCATCGTGCGGCAGGCGCTCTACTTCCGCCGTTGGGATATGGGCGCGTAGCGCGCCGCCGATGCTGCTGGTACTGCTGGCGCAGATCGCGGTGGCGCCCGTTCTGTTCGACGAGCTCCCCGAGGGCCTGCGCAAGTACATCGCCGCGGACTCGCGCGCCTTCTCGCAGTATCAGCGCGAGATTGCGGATTCGTCGGCCGAGCGCGTGCTGCGCGGCGAGCAGGAGCATCTCGCCTATTACATCCTCCAGGCGCGCGCCTTCACCAGGAAAGCGCCTATCCCGCCCGGCGCCGCCGCCAAGGATTTCCACGATCACGATAGCGTGACCTCACCGGCCGTCCGCGAGCGGATGCGCGATTTCCTCAAGGACCTGCCCAGGAAGACCCAGGACCCGCGCCTGCTGCTCTGGCAGCGCACGCTCGGCCCGGAGCAACGCACGCTCGCCTATCTGGAGCAGTGTCACGCCGAGGCCATGCGCTTCCTCTACGCCCGCGAGGTGACCCGCGAACGCGGCCTCTACCGGCGGCGCGGCTTCAGCCTGGACGCCGCCGTGGAGGCCGGCTACACGGTCTGGACGGGGCTCGGCGTGGTGCGCCATCTCAAGAAGGACGAACGGTTTTCGCGCGCACTCGTCGTGGGGCCGGGCCTGGAGTTTGCCGCGCGCGCCGGATTTCGCGAAGATCTGCCGGTGCAGAGCGTGCAGCCCTATCTGGTGCTGGACGCGATTCTCTCGCTCGGACTGGCGGACCCGGCTGCCGCACGTGTCGATTGCGTCGATCTGAACCACCATGTGGTGGATGTGATCGAGGAGTTTCTCCAGCGTGCGCCGGCGCGCCTCGTGCTGCGCGAGACGGCCGGCGACGAGGAAGCGCGGCGCTGGTGGGAGGGCGCCGGCCGCAAACTGGGACCGGCGATCCGCGGGACGCACGCCAAGTCCGTTGAGGTCAAGCCCGAGTGGCTGGAACGCGTGCGCTCGGCGCGCCTGGACGTACTGACGGAGCGGGTGCGCGCCCAGTACGACATCATCGTCGTGACCAACCTCCTGCTTTACTTCGACAACCGCCAGTTGGGGCTGGCTCTGGCCAATCTGGCTTCCATGCTGCGGCCTGGCGGCGTGCTGATCCACAACGAAGTGCGGCCGGAGGTGGAGTTCCTCTCCAACCTGGCCGGCCTGCCGGTCTTACAGGCACGCACCATCGAAATCAAAGCCCAGGCCGGATCGCCGCTCATTGACTTCGTTGTGATTCATGTGCGGAAGTAGGTGCCATGAAAATGGAGTTCTCCACTGCGGATCTGGCACTGGCGCGGCGCATGGAGGAGGCCGAAGCCGCCAACGCCTTCCAAATCGGGCGCGTCGCGCCGGGCGGGCCGGTCCATATCGAAATCAAAGCCAAGGCCGGATCGCCGGATCGCCGGATCGCCGCACCCCCGCTCATTGACTTCGTCGTGATTCATGTGCGGAAGTAGGAGCCATGAAAATGGAGTTCTCCACCGCGGATCTGGCACTGGCGCGGCGCATGGAGGAGGCCGAAGCCGCCAACGCCTTCCAAATCGGGCGCGTCGCGCCGGGCGGGCAGGTCCATGTGGAACCGGTCTGCGGCGGCTGCGCCATGTTTGCCGGCGTGGGTTCACCGCTCACGCACGCCATGGGGATCGGCATGGCGGGTCCAGTCACGGACGAGGAGTTCGACCGGCTGGAGGAGTTCTTTCGCGAGCGCGGCAGCCCGTCGCTGATCGACCTCTGTCCGATGGCGGATCCCACCGTGCTCGAGAACGTCACGCGGCGCGGCTACCAGGTCCTGGAGTTCAACAACCTGCTCCTGCGGCGCGTCGATCCCGCCGATGCCCAGTGGACGTGTCCGGAAGAGGTGGAGATCACCCCGGTAGAGCAGGGCGAAGAGCGCGAGTGGTGCGAACTGCTGGTGAAGGGCTTCAGCGGCGGGGGTGAGCTTTCGCAGGAGATGGTGGAGATGGTGATGAGTCTGCCGTCGGGCGGGCAGAGCCTGTTCGCGCACGTCATTGGCGACGCCGCCGGCACGGCTGCGATGTCTGTTCACGCGGGCGTCGCGCTGCTGTTTGCGGACTCCACCCAGCCGGAGGCGCGGGGCCGCGGCGTGCAGTTGGCGTTGATCCGCGAGCGCCTGAAGATGGCCGCGCAAGCGGGCTGCGAGTGGGCGATGGCGTGCGTGCTGCCGGGCAGCGGATCGCACCGCAACTACGAACGCTGCGGCTTCCAACTGTTTTACATGCGGGTGAACCTGATCCGCGAGCTATGAGACCGCCACGGGTTCGTCCGCCACCAGCTTTTTGAACTTGCACTCCTTGTTCGGGCACTGCGCAAAGTGGCCGGACTTGAGAACCTTGTCTACCAGATACTTGGAGCCGCAATCCGGGCAGGGTTCGGGAATCGGCTTGGCCCAGGCGACGAAATCGCATTCCGGATAGCGGACGCATCCGTAGAACGTCTTGCCGCGCTTGCTGCGCCTGGCGCTCAGTTCGCCCTTTTCACACAGCGGACACGTGATCCCGATGGTCTGGTGCTTGACGTACTTGCACTTGGGGTAGTTCGAGCAAGCCGTGAACTCGCCGAAACGGCCCGATTTGATGACCAGATGGTGGCCGCAATCCGGGCATTTCTCCTCCAGCGGCACGTCCGGTTTCTTGGCGTCCTGGCCGAGCTGCCGCGTGGTCTTGCAATCCGGGTAGCCGGTGCAGGCCATGAACGTGCCAAACCGGCCCTTCTTGAGCACCATTTCGCGGCCGCAGTTGACGCAGTATTCCACCGCGTCCTGCTCGGTGATCTCTACCTTGGTCTCCTCTTCGGTGATGCCGTTGCCGAGTTCGTGCAGGCCCTGGGCGAGCTGGCGCGTGGTGGTGCACTCCGGATAGCCGGTGCAGGCGAGGAAGCTGCCGTGCTTGCCCCACTTGATGACCATCGGCTTGCCGCACTTATCGCAGATCTGGTCCGTGGGCACTTCCATGCGCTTGATGTCGCGCATGGAGCGTTCGGCCTCGGTCAGATCTTTCTGGAAGCGCTCATAGAATTCGGCCATGGCCGACTCCCACTTCAGCTTGCCCTCCTCGATCTCGTCGAGTTCGTCCTCCATCCGCGCGGTGTAGGTGACGTCGAAGATGTCGGCGAAAGACTCCACCAGCAGCTCCGTCACCACCACGCCGAGCTCGGTGGGGATGAACTTGCCGCCCTCGCGCTTGACGTATTCCCGCTCCTGGATGGTGGATAGGATGGAAGCGTAGGTGGAAGGACGGCCAACTCCGTCGGACTCCAGTTCCTTGACCAGCGTGGCCTCGGTAAAGCGTGGCGGCGGCTCAGTGAAGTGCTGTTCCGGCAGGATCTGTTTCAGCTTCAGCTCCTCGCCTTCGCTGACCTGGGGCAGCCGGTTCTTCTCCTCCTCATCCTCTTCGTCCTTCTGGTCTTTCCCTTCCAGGTAGACGGCCTGGAAGCCGTCGAACTTGGGCACCGAACCTGTCGCCCGCATCAGATACGTGGCGCGGTCACCGCCGGCGGCCTCCACCTCCACCGTGGTCTGGTCGAAGACGGCTGGTGTCATCTGAGAGGCCACAAAGCGCATCCAGATCAGACGGTAAAGTTTCAGCTCATCCTCGCTGAGGTAGGCAGCCACGTCGTCGGGATGGCGGACGGCGGAGGTGGGCCGGATGGCTTCGTGGGCATCCTGCGCATCCTTCTTGCTCCGGTAGATGTTCGGCGATTCCGGCAGATACTGCGCGCCAAATCGTTGCTGAATCGCCTCGCGGACCTCCACCAGGGCGTCCTGGCCGACCCGGGTGGAGTCGGTACGCATGTAGGTAATGAGGCCGGCCGAGCCTTCCGCGCCGAGCTCCACGCCCTCATACAGCCGCTGGGCCAGCATCATGGTGCGCTTCACACTGAAGCGCAGCTTGCGGGCCGCCTCCTGCTGAATCGTCGAGGTGATGAAGGGCGGGACAGGGTTGCGTTTCTTCTCGCGCGTGGCCACCGTCTTTACAATGAACTGCGCGCTGGCCAGCGCGGCTGCCATGGCGTCGGCCGAGGCCTGATCCGGGATCTCCACGTTCACCCCGTCGCGCTTGGCGAGGGTCGTCTTCAGGATCGGCGACTTCCTGGCATGAAGCTGGACGTCGATGGACCAGTACTCCCGCTTCAGGAACGCCCGGATCTCCTTTTCGCGGTCCACGATCATGCGCAGCGCCACCGTCTGGACCCGGCCGGCGGAAAGCCCGCGCCGGACCTTATCCCAGAGCAGCGGGGAGATCTTGTACCCTACCAAACGGTCCAGAATGCGGCGCGCCTGCTGAGCGTCAACCAGGTTGGTATTGACCGGTCGAGGGTTCTCAAACGCCAGGCGCACGGCGTTGGCGGTGATTTCGTTGAAGGTGACGCGGTGCATGGCCGGGCCGTCGCCCTTCTTCGGCGTCAACTCTTCCTGGAGATGGAAACAGATGGCTTCCCCTTCGCGGTCAGGGTCAGCTGCGAGATAGATGGCGTCAGAGTCCTTGGCCGCCTTGCGCAGCTCGTCCATCAGCTTCTTCTTGCCCTCGATGACGACGTAGGATGGGCGGAAGTCATGCTCCACATCCACCGCGATGTCGTTCTTGGGTAGATCCTTGACGTGGCCGAGCGAGGCCTTCACGACGAAATTCTTGCCGAGATACTTACCGATCGTCTTTGCCTTGGCTGGCGACTCGACGATCACGAGAGATTTGCCCATAGATATTAGTTAAGATGGATTCCGGATTTACCAGGCTCGCGTCCAGAGTCGCGCCCGGATCACTCGTACCACACCTTAACATAACTTCGGCCAGGCAGTTGGCGCACCTTCCCTTGCAGTTCCAGCTCAAAGACCGCGGCGATCACTTCCGACGACGATACTCCAAGCATCTTGTCGAGCAGGACATCGAGGTGGATTGGCTGGTCATGTGTTAGAAAAAAAAGCACTTGCTGGTGGATTGCCGCCATCGGCGAGGCGTCCGGCTCCGGTGAGAGAGCCTCAGTCAAGGTGGTTTGCCGGGAGAGCCGGCTGCGCGCTTCCCAACTGAGGCCGTCCAAAATGTCGCTGGCCGTCTGCACCAGTTGGGCTCCCTGCTTGATCAGGAGGTTCGGCCCGAAACTGCTCTTGTTGGTGATGTTGCCGGGTACGGCGAACACTTCCCGGTTCTGGTCCAGCGCCAGGCGGGCGGTGATCAGGCTGCCGCTATACTCCATGCCCTCGACCACCACCACGCCTTCCGACAGGCCACTGACGATCCGGTTCCGGATGGGGAAGTTCTGGGGATGCGCCGGTGTGCCGAGCGGGAATTCGCTGATCAGGAGACCTTCGGTGGCGATCCGTTCAGACAGCTTCCGGTTCTCCGCCGGGTAGATCAGATCCAACCCACAGCCGAAGATGGCGATGGTGCCGCCGGCTGAGTTGAGCGCGCCGAGATGAGCCGCCGTATCGATGCCGCGCGCCATGCCGCTCACTACCACGATGCCGGCATTGGCCAGATCCGCCGCCAGGCGCTCCGCCGCAGCCATCCCGTAGGTTGAGGCCCGGCGGCTGCCCACCAGTGCCACACAGACGCCCTGGAGCAGTTCCAGCCTGCCCCGGGCGAACAGGACGGGGGGCGGATCGTAGATCTCCCGTAGCAGGGCCGGGTACAGCGCATCCGTACAGGCCACCACCTGGACACCCGA